>JAUXCH010000191.1 GCA_030618975.1 Planctomycetia bacterium | reverse complement strand
TGACCCACGTACGGTGCCAGGCACCATGCAAGGGGTAGCGAGGGAAGATGTCCGGCATGCGGAAGGGCGTCGGCCGCTACTCCTCGCATGGTGCCTGGCACCGTACGAGGGCCTCGGCGACCGCGGCCGCGTCGGGCGGGCGGTCGGTGCGGCGCTTCGCCAGCAGCGAGGCGACCAGCTCGTCCATCTCCGGGGGGACGTCCGGGCGGAACTCGCGTACGCGAGGCGGGATCTCCTCCTCGAGAATCCGTTGCCACGTCTCCCGGTCGTGGTCCTTCAGCTGCAGCGGTCGAAAACCGACGAGCCACTCGAAGAGGATCACCCCGAGCGCGTAGAGGTCCGTCCGCCCGTCGACCGCGTCGCCGCGCGCCTGCTCCGGCGCCATGTACTCCAGCGTGCCCGCGCCGGGCTCTCCCGCCGCCGCGAGGCCGACGTGCGCGATGCCGAAGTCCACGAGCACGGGGGTGCCGTCCGCGCGGACCCGGACGTTCTCGGGCTTCAGGTCGCGGTGCACGACCTCCGCGTCGTGCAGCGCTCCGAGCGCGTGGGCGAGGCGGCGGCCCAGGCCCGCCACCTCGAGGACGGGGGGATCCTCCGAGGCCTGCATGAGGGTCCGGAGCGACTCTCCCGGCACGTACTCCTCCACCACGTAGAGCCCGCCGTCCTCCTCGCGCCCGATCGCGAGGACCCTGGCGACGCCGGGATGGCGCACGCGCGACGCCGCCTCGAGCTCCACCCGCACGGAGTCGATCAGGCGGCGACGCTTGCGCTTCTCGTAGACCCGCTCCAGGTGGACGACCTTCAACGCGACCTCGCGGGCGCGACGCGGGTCGTACGCGCGGTAGACCTCGCCGTAGGTGCCCTCTCCCAGCTTCTCCAGCAGGACGTACGCGCCGTCGGCTGGTTCTCCCTCCGCGCCGCCGCTCTTCCGGCGACCGCGCCCCGTCTCGTCGAGGACGCCTTCGACGAGGCGGAGCTCGGTCATCGCCTCGTTCAGCGCGGGCAGGTAGCGCGGGGTTCCGCTCCGGCGCGCGCGACGGACGCCGCCGAGGAGCGTTCGCTCCGCGAGGGCCTTGAACCCGCGGTCCATGAACGCGCGGGCGAGCCGGAGCCGGACCGGGATCTCGTCGTCGGGCAGGTCCGCGTGCGCAAGACGCCTGAGCGATCGCTGCAGCACGTCGAACGCCTCGGGCTTGTCCTGCGCCAGTAGCAGCTCGCCGCGCGCGGCCTCGAGGATCAGCGCGAAGAACGGCGTCTCCCGGTCCAGTCCCGTGGCGCAGGCGGCATCGATCTCCTTCGCCGCGTCGTCGACGCGGCCCTGGCGCAGGCGGAGCGCCGCCAGGTCGAGGTGGGCGTAGAAGAGGATCTCCGTGAAGCCGTGGGAGGCTGCGAGGTCCAGACAGGCGAGGAAGGCCTCCTCGGCCCGCGCGTCGTCCTCCAGGCCGGCATACGCCCGACCGAGGTCCTCCAGCATGCGGGCCTGGCCGCGGAGGTCGCCGACCTCCACCGAGATCTCGAGGTCGCGCTCGAAGCAGGCGATCGCGTCCTCGTAGCGGCCCGCGCGCAAGTGGAGGCGGCCGATGTTGCCGGTGGTGACCGCCATGCCGAGCCGGTCGCCGAGCGTGGCCTTGTCCACGAGCGAGAGGCTGTAGTGGAACAGGGCCTGCTCGAGGTCGCCGCGCGACGCGTACACCTGGCCGATCGAGTCGTTCACGTGCGACACGGCCCGCTCGTCGCCGGCCTCGGCGTACGCCGCCCGCGCCTCGAGCAGCGTGGTGATGCCCTTCTGCGACCGGCGCAGCCGCGCCTGCGCGTGCCCGAGGACGTGCAGCGCCCGGGCCCTGAGCCGTGTGTCGTCGCCAGCGCGCTGCGTGATGTCGCGCGCGATCCGGAGCGCCTCGCGGAGCGCTCCCCGCTGGCGGAGATCGAGCCACGCGCGCTCGATGAGCGCCGCGTCGCCCATCTCGGCCTCGGCCGCGTCGAGGTCCTCGCGTGCCTCGTCGAACCGTCCGGCGGAGATCCGTGCCCGGGCGCGCGCCAGGTGGGCGGCGGGGGTGTTCGCCTCCTGGTCGACGACGTCGCCGACGCGGCCGCGCGCGAGTGCGCTCGCGAAGGGTTCCGGGAGATCGTGGTCGGTTGCGGGCACGTCCGGGACCAATCGTACGGTGTCCGGCGCGAATCGAGGAGTCGGAGCCTCTGGAACCCGCGTACGGGCGGTCCTGCCGACGAAACCCCCAGTACGGTGCCAGGCACCCCGCAAGGGACAACGCCGATTCCCCCCCCCGGCCCGATGGGCCCTCGGGTGCGGATACCATCCCCGCCCATGCGCCCGGTTTTCGTGTGTCCCTGCTCCGCCGCCCCGCTCGCGCTCCCGGCGTCGGAAGAGGGGAGCGGGCCGCTGGATGCCGGGCGAAGCGAGAGGGGCGCCACGGCGCGCGCGGGAGACGGGGGAGGAGACGTTCAGTCCCCTCGCCCTGCCCGTGGATTCGCCCGACTTCGCATCCGGGAACGGGAACGTAGAGTGGCAGTTGACCGGAGCCCCGGCGCGGGGTACGTGATGCCGGTGCCGGAGGGCGCTCCGGACCCGTCGCGGGAGATCACATGCAGCTGAGGATCCTGGGTTGCAGCGGGGGCATCGGCGACGGCCTGCGCACCACCTCCTACCTCGTGAACGGCACGATCCTCCTCGACAGCGGCACCGGTGTCGGCGATCTCTCGCTCGAGGAGATGCGAAAGATCCGGCACGTTTTCCTCACGCACTCGCACCTGGACCACATCGCGGGCCTCCCGCTCCTCGTGGACACGATCTTCGACGCGCTGAAGACTCCGCTGGTGGTGCACGCCCAACCCGCCACGATCCAGGCGCTCAAGGACCACATCCTCAACTGGACGATCTGGCCCGACTTCGCGGAGCTGCCCGACGAGCGCGCGCCCGTGATGACGTACGAGGCCATGACGACGGCCGCGACCGCGCAGGTCGACGGCCTGACGTTTCGCATGCTCGAGGTGGACCACACCGTGCCGTCCGTAGCCCTCCGCGTCACCGATGGCGAGCACAGCTTCTGCTTCAGCGGCGACACCGGGCCCAACGAGACGCTCTGGGCGGGTCTCAACGAGGAGGACGGGCTCGACCTCCTGCTCATGGAGTGCGCGTTCCCCAACGAGAACGAGGAGCTCGCGAAGCTCTCGAAGCACTACTGGCCGACGCAGCTCGCGCGCGACCTGAAGATGCTGAAGCACGCGCCACGCATCGGGATCACGCACCTGAAGCCCGGCGGCGAGGCCGATACCTGGCGACAGTGCCAGGAGGAGATCCGGGGCTTCGAGTGCTTCAAGCTCGAGCACGGCCAGATCCTCGACCTCTGACCGCCACTGATCGGGGCACCGATCGGGGTCAGGTGATAAAACGCGCTTTTCGGCGGCGCGGGTCGCTACGCGCCGTACGCGCCGTCCACCAGGCGCGGCGTCGTCGTGCTCACTTCGTACTCTGCCGCCAGCGCCACGTCGCGCGCGTAGCCTATCTCGACGAGCTCGCGGCCCGACGTGCAGGCGAGCAGCCGCTCCTCGATCGACGAGCGCGCCGCCTCCCAGGCCTCCGCGGCCGCCTGGGCCTCCGGCGACCGGCTGCCTGCGAGCGCGGCGACCACGGCGCCCGCACCGAGCCAGTCTTCGAGCGCGGGACGCAGCGCATGCGGGTGTACGTGTGCGTGGTCGGGCCACAGCTCGCCGGCGGCGACGACGCCGATGCGCCTCCCTGCCGCCTCGGCCGCGCACGCCGTCGTACGTGCGTTTCTCAGGCACGCCGCGAACGTCGGCACGTTGCCCGTGGCCGGGGAGAGCGTGGCGCCGTTGGGCGAGGGCAGGACGACCTTCGCTCCGGCCTCGGCGTCGAGGAAGGAGCAAGGGGAGAGCGAGTACCTCGTCGATCCACGGGGCCCGGCCAGCACCGCACCGATCGAGTCTGCGAACGGCTGCGCGCTCTCGTCCTTCCAGCGCCACGAGTAGATGATGGCGCCCCGTGAGACGGCGACGTCCACGGTCGTCGAGAAGGACAGCACGTCGACCACGACGATCACGTCCGCGTGGGGGAGCACCGCCTGGAGGCCGTGGAGGCCCCAGACGCAGTGGACGTCCTCGGGGACGCGCGCTTCGGCGTGGCTGGGGAGGGAATCGGTCATGAAGGAGGAGTCTACCGACCTGCCCCGGACCGAGCACAGGGGGCAGGTGCACCTCGATGCTCCTCGGCGGCCGCCGGTCCCCGCAGCCGCCAGCGCGACGTCGCGTCCACGAAGTCGCGCGTGCAGCGTGTCTCCACGCCGAACGCCATCGAAATCGTCCTGACCCGAGGTGCTACCGGCCCTGGAGGATCAGCTCCTTGAGCTCCTTGACCTCTCCCCGCAGCGCGCGGACCTCACGCCTCAGGTCCTGGATCGCCTCCAACACCCGCGCGTTGCCGCCCACGCCGACCCGGCCCCCGCGGGACCGCCCGAGTCGCTCCTCGAGCCCCCGCGCCTCCCGCTCGAGCCTCTCGGCCTGCTCAGGCTGGCCGGCCTGGTGGAGATGCCGCGCCGCCTGGCGCAGGTGCTCGATGCGCTCCCGGGTCTTCGCCTCCTCCAGGGTCCGCCCCACGATGCGGACGCTCCCGCGCTGGGTCGTGAACGTGGGCGCGGGCACGATCACCTCCACCTCGCCCTCGCCCGACACCAGGCCCCGGACGACGTAGCGGCCGTCCTCGTCCACGACGAACGACCGGCCCTCGCCCTCGAGTGCCACCAGTCGCTTCCGCGCTGCCTCGAGTTGCCGCGTGCACCGGATCCAGCCAGGGTGTTGCGGGGTGACCGTCTGCTCGAGGACCACCCGCTCGTCCTCCAACGACTGGATCCGGGCGCGCAGGGCAGCCTGCTCCTTCAGATTCGACTCGGAGAAGAGCCGGACGTCCCGGGGCGTGTCTTCCCGCAGGGCGTGTGCAAGTCGCGCCTTGGCTTCCTCGTAGGCCTTCTTCGCCTCGACGTATCGCTCGTCGTCGATCAGGCGTCGCGTCTTCTCGAGTGCCGCAAGCACCGCCTTCAGGAGGTCGGCTCTCTCCTGGAGCCGAGCGCCGCGCTGCCGCAGGCCTGGGGCAGCGTCCTGCCTCTCGTCCGGGTCCGCCCGCTCGAGCGCCGATCGGAACTGCTCCCGTGCCTGCACGGCATGCTCGAGCGCGCGCGCGGCGACCTTCCTCTGCTCCTCCATGCGGTGCAGCTCCGCCCGCAGCTCGGCGGCGATCGGCCAGGACGGGCTGCCGTCGTCCAGGGGCTTGCGGCTCGCTTCGTCCAGACGCTTCTGCGCCACTTCAGTGGCCTTCTTCGCCTCCTCGGGGCGCATTCCGGCCAGGTGCGCGCGCGCCTTCTCCAGCCAGCCCTTCGCGATGTGGAACTCCGCGGCGTGCTTCTCGAAGTGGGCCCAGCGCTCCCGGATCCGCTCGATCTCCTCGACGTCCTCAGGGTCGCTGGCACGCTTGATCAGCGTCTCGAGCCGGGCGCGCGTCGTCTTCGCTGCCTCGATGCCGCGCTGCGCCTGCTCCACGAGCGCGGCGATCCGCGCAGCCTCGCGTACCCGGTGCGCCTCCTCGGAGGCGCGCTCCGCCGCGGCGGCTGCCCGCTTCTGCTTCTGCTCCTCGCGCAACCACATCCTGAGATCGTCCAGCCGTGCCTCCGCCTCCAGGAGGCCGTGGCGGACCTCGGCGAGCTCGCCCCGCTCGATCCGCTGCCGCGTCCGCTCGAGCACATCCAGGACCTCGAGCGCCTGTCCCAGGTTCTGCGCCGCCCGCTGGACGGTGGGTTCGAAGGCCTTCGCGCGCTTCGCGTCCCCGGCGTCGAGGAGCGTCTTGCGCCGGGCCTCCACCTGACGCTGGGTCGCCGTCGTCTTCTGGAGCATCTCCTCGGCCTGGGAGCGGAACGCGGCCTGCTGCTCCTTGGCCACGGCCAGGGCGGCGTGGACCTTCGCGAGCTCGGCGCGCCGCGCCCTCAAGAGGGTACGCGCCGCGTCCACCCGCTCCTCGAGGGCGGCCCGCTTCACCTCGCCCTGGGTCTCGTCCAACTCGGCGCGCAGAACCTCCACCTTCGCGGCGGCCTCCTGGACCCCGGCCTCCAGGTCCTCCACCTCGCTGCCCCGCGCCGCGGGCGCGAGCAGGAGCAGGGAGAGAGCGATCAACGGCAGCAAGCGCTTCATGACGACCTTCTTTCCTTCGCTTCGAACGGACATCTCCGTGCGACCTACCGGTCGCGCAACGTCTCCAGGATCGAACGGACCTCGCGGACCTCCTCGCGGAGCGCCCGCACCTCCTCGTGAAGGGCGCGCACGAGGGTCTTCAGATCGCCGCCGGCGGCCTTGTCCGTGGCCGCCGCGTCTTCCGTGACCTTCTCGGCGGCCTTCGCCCACTCCGCTTCGTCGGGCACGACGACTTCGCGGGTGTCCAGCCGGAATCGGATCGCGGCGGCCTCCTCGGTCGTCACGATCCGCACGATGCCTCGGTCGAGATTCCAGGCCACGCCCCCCAGCCGGGCGATGGCATCGAGGCCCTTCCGACCCGGCACTCCGTGGAGGGACACGGACACGCGGGTGTCTTCCAGCTTCTTGGTGGCCAGTGGCGAGATGAAGACGTTCACGCGCAGCGTCCGCGCCAGCAGCCCGACGAGCGTCTGGATCGGTACGTCCTCCCCCGAGAGATCCAGGGGCGACGCGCGTAGTCGCGCCAGCGTGTGGGCGTCCTCGCGCGCGACGTCGAGCGCGCCCTTCGCGGCCGTTTCGAGCTCGCCGGCGCCCGGCTTTCCGAGCGCGCGGCGCAGCCCCTCGAGGATCAGCGCGAGATCGTCCTGCACGCCGGGACGCGCCTTCACGACGAGCATGCCCGGCTGCACCTCCTTGATCTTCGCGCTCGGTACCAGGGCCGCGATCGCCTCCGCCAGGTCGGGGATCCGGTCCGCCAGGTCGTGCAGATCGTGGATGACGACCACGCGCGCCTCGGCCTCGTCCTCCTCGGCGCGGGCGGCGCCGGGAACCAGGAGCAGCGAGACGGCCAACGTCAGGACGAGCAGTGTGCGCAGCATGGTTATCTCCCTTCCGCGGCGAGCGCCCGGAGCAGGGCGTCGCGCCGGGACGTGATCGCACTCAGGTGGGCCTCGATCCGTCGGGCCAGCTCCGGTCGGTCGGTTGCGTCGAGCAGCGCGGTGAGCTCGGCGACCTCCGTGGCCAGCAGCGCGAGCTCGGCGTCCAGGGCGGCCACCGGGTCGACCTCCTCGTCCGGGACGTCGAGCGCCGTCCCCGCCGTCGTGGGAGGCGCCGCGACGGCCCGGAGCCCCGGCGCGAACGCCATCACCAGCAGCAGCGGCGCCAGCGCGAGCGCGCCGAGCGGAGCCCGACCGGGTCCGGTACGCGAGTCAGCCGGTTCGAGCAGGGCGTGCACGCGATCGCCGAGCCGCGAGGTCTTGCGTGCCATGGCCACGGCGCCCTCGGGGGGCGCGCCGGCCACGATCCAGTCCGCCACGATCGTGAGGCACTCGGCCAGCGCCACGCGGCGCGGACGCGAGGTCGCCGCCCAGGCGTCGCAGAGCATCTCCGACGCGTCGCGCAGCCGGCTCACGGCGACGTGGTTCAGCGGCTGGAAGAAGAGGAGGGCCGAGATGCAGCGATACGCGCGCAGCCACGCGGGGTCGCGCCGCGCCAGGTGGGCCACCTCGTGCGCCAGCATCGCCTCCAGATGGCGCGGCGAGAGCGTCTCGACGGCGCGTTCGGGCAGGCAGATCTCCGGGCGCCGCGTGCCGAACGCGACGGGGCTCGCGAGGGTCGTCGACAGCGTGAGCCGCACCGGACGCCCGAGACCGGCCTCGCCGGCGAGGCGCGAGACGAGCGCGCGGAGATCGGAGGGGGCGGCGTCGTGTCGGTGCTCCAGCGCCGCGGTGAAGCGGCGGTGAGAGCGGCGTCGGCGCCAGAGGAGAACGCCGCAGCCGAGCGGCCACAGCAGGAGGAGCCACGCCGGGCTCGGCGGCTCGGCGGCCGGCGACGCGACGGCGCGGTCGACGTGTTTGAGGACGGGCGTGACCTCTGCGACGGTCGCCTCGAGGGGGA
>JAUXCH010000766.1 GCA_030618975.1 Planctomycetia bacterium | reverse complement strand
GGCGGTCGGCCCGGGCGCCCGCTCCCGGAGCGCCTGCCAGATCCCGCAGTCGAGGATGCCGGGCAGGGAGCGACCCAGCACGCGGCTGTCCGTGCCGTAGGAACGTCCGTGGCCCGCGGCCACGAGGAGGTCCAGGGGGGAGCCCCACGCCGCGCGCGTCGCGTCCACCAGGTTCCCCAGGCCGCGCGCCACGTTGCTGGCACCGAGGACGACGACGCGTCGTGCGGGGAGGGGGGCGTCCGAGGAGGCCACGTCAGCCGCCATTCTGGCCGCCTGCGGACTGCGGGGGAACTTCGGGGTCAGATCGATCTCCGTGGCTTTCGCGCTCCGCCCCTCCTTGCGAGAGGCCAGGAGGCGGACTCCGGAGCCCGCACCTCTGGACCGCGAGCGGCCATGCCCGGTAGAGTCGGGGCTTGGGTCCGGCCGGCCCGCCGGACCCCGGATCGGAGGGCCGATGAGCATGCGGCGCTGGGCGGCGGCGGTCATCGTGGCACTCGCCTTGGGACTCGGTCCCTCGGCGACCCGGGCGGGGGACGGCCCCTCCGGCGGCGACGTCGACGCGTTCGAGAAGGGGATGACGCGCGTTGCCTGCCTGTACGAGCGGGGTCGCGCGGAGGCCGCCCTGAAGGCGCTGCAAGCGCTGCTCGAGGAGCACGTGGGCCAACCCTACGCCCGCGGTCGGCGCGCGGAGATCGAGGACCTCGCCCAGCGCCTGTCCTTCCGTGCCGGAGCCGTCCTTCCCGAACCCAAGACCCTCGTCAGCGGGAAGCTCCTGAAGTGGGACGCCCGCAGCGGCAAGATCAAGATCGAGTACACGCCCAAGACCAGGGCGGACCTCGAGCGGAGCAAGGACGGCGTCTGGTACTTCCCCATGGATCTGCGTGGTCCCACGACGATCGAGATCGAGGGCAGCTCCTACCCGATGAAGACGGACGACAGTCCGGTGATCTACCTCGGAGGCGGCCACAACGAGAAGAAGAGCGTCGAACAGAGCTTCATGATCATCTTCGGGACGCCGCCCTACGGCGAGGGCACCAACGAGGTCTGGATGCCGGCCCGCATCCTCCGCTACGACGGAGAGAAGCGGGTACCGCTCTGCAAGAAGGACATCAGCCCGGCGAAGCGAGGAAAGCCCTACAAGCTGAAGCTCAAGATCTCGAAGACCTCCCTGCAGGCCAGCATCAACAACAAGTCCATCGGCAAGGCGAAGAAGAGCCGCGACATCTGGGGGTACCTGGGCTTCGAGTGCATGGGCTGGGAGCAGGTGACGATCTCGGGGGAGGTGGAGTCGTCCTGGATCCAGTCGAAGATCGACGTCGCGCTCGCCGAGCAGCGCGAGACCTTCGACCAGTCCTACGACCGCTCGAAGGTCTTGCCCGACTGGCTGTTCGAGGCCGGCACGGCCCCCGCGGCGAAGGCGGGCGACGAGCCGGCGGACGATCTGCCCGAGAGGCTCGCCCAGGCCCACTGGCCCAAGCTGAAGCAGGCCTACGACGCCATCGAGGCGGAAGACTACGCCCGGGTCCTGGAAGTCGCCGCGAAGATGAGGAAGGACGGCGCACCCGAGAGCATCTGCGCGTACCTCGAGGCGCTGGCGAAGGACGAGCTGGGGCTTCTGGGGGAGGCCCTCGCTTGCGTGGATCGGTGTCTGAAGGCCGCGCCGTGCTTTGCGGACGGTCTCCTGCTGCGCGCGTCGCTGCTCAGGCGCCTGGGAAGAACGGCGGAGAGCGCGCAGGCCTTCCACGCCGGGATCGCCGCGGGTTCGAAGCGGACCTACGCGTACGAGCTGGCTGCGCTGACCATGATGTTTGCCGGGAAGCTGAAGGAGGCGCGTGGGTTCGTTCGACTGGCCGCGCGAAACGGCCTGCTCTCCGAGCGGCTCGACCTCCTGGGCGGGGCGCTGGTCAAGGCCGAGAAAGGGCCCACCTGGGCCCGGACCTACGAGCACAAGTCGACCAACTACCACGTCCTGTCGGACATCGACAAGAAGACGTGCATCCAGGCCTCGAAGATCCTGGAGGAGGCCTTCACCTCCTACCGGGTGCACATCGGTTGGGTGAGCCGCGATCGTTCGCGGCTGTTCAAGGTGTACCTCTTCGGGGGGCAGACCGGCTTCCTGAAGTACCAGGAAGACCTCCAGCAGCCCATGGGCAGCCCGGCGGAACACGCGGCCGGCCTGTACAGCCCCCTGCTCAAGCAACTGCTCATCTGGAACCTCCCCAGCCGCGACGAGATGCACGCGACGATCCGGCACGAGGGCTTCCACCAGTACCTCGACCGGTTCCTGCCGGATCCGCCGACGTGGTTCAACGAAGGTCTGGCCGTCTACCACGAGGATGCCGAGAAGAAGGCCGGTCACCTCGTGTTCGGGCAGATCCAGAGGGAGTACGTCAAGCTGCTGAAGGAGAAGGGCCTCGTGCCGCTGGAGGAGTTCCTCGTCCAGTCCAACCGCAAGTTCTACGAACCCGGCCAACTCAGCTACGCCCAGGCCTGGGCGTTCATCCACATGCTGCGCCACGGGTCGGCCGCCCACAAGAAGCTCTTCAAGCAGCTCGTGAAGCAGCTCCAGTCCGACGATCCTTCCGGCGAGGTGATCGCGCGCGTCCTGCCCGAGACCCTCCTCGACTCGCTCGACCGGGACCTGGCGGCGTACGTCGAGACCCTCGCTCGATAGGCCGCTGCGGGGGACGCCTCAGGGGGGCGCTTCGGGACATCAG
>JAUXCH010000780.1 GCA_030618975.1 Planctomycetia bacterium | reverse complement strand
CGGGTCGTTCGTGGAGGAGCCCGTCATCGTGCGCGGTCGCGACACGGCCTCCGGTCTGTGGATCGTCGACCCGGACGACCTGTCCGACCTCGACGCCCTGCCTCCGGACGCGCCTCTGAAGGGCCGCCTGCTCGTGGCCGTCCCGTCCCTGGACCGAGGCTCGGCGTCGCCCGCGTCCTGGGCTCCCGAGCGCGAGCGCGTGCTCGGCCGGAGCCTCGTCGCGGCCCTCGACGTCGCCGCGCAGGGGAATCTCGCGGGTGCGATCGAGCGCATGGAGCGACGCGTTCCCGACCTCGGAACGGAACCCGTCTTCCAGCTGTACCGCGGCTTCCTCCACCACCGCCGCTTCCAGGTAGACGGGGACCCGACCTCGCTGCACCTGGCCCTCGACGCCGTGCGCCGATCCTCGACCTCGACTCCCGTCACGGTTCTCGAGCACGTCGTGCGTGGCGAGGGGAGCCGCCGGTTCGCCTCGACGGTGGCCGAGCTCGACCAGGGTATCGCGGAGCTCGCCTCGGCGCAGGCGGGCGCGCCGTTCTCGTCCTACCTCGCCCTGAAACGGTTCGACCTCCTGAAGCTCGCCCGGCACCGGCGCGAGGCGCTCGATGCGCTCGACCGCGCCAGGGAGATCGACCCGCGGGATACCCGGTCGCTGTTCCTGCGGGGGGGGCTCCGCGCGGATCTCGGGGACACGGAGGGCGCGCGGCGCGACCTCAGGCGCGCGTTCGAGAGACGCCCCACCTCGCGGGCGGCGGTGTTCGAGCTGGTGGACCTCGAGTTCAGCGACCGGCGCCCCGCCGCCGCCCTCGCCGTCCTCCACGAGTACATGGACGGCGTGCCGGAGGCCGCGGAGGACGAGACGGTCTGCGCAGCCCGCCGCGTCGCGGAGGGCCGGTTGGTTCAGCTCGCCACGACGGTCGACGCGCTCAGACCGTACCTGGCAAGCCCGCTCCCCGAGACACGCCGGCGCGTCGTGTTCGCGCTCGCGCAGGTGGAGACCGCGGAGGCGGCGGCCACCCTGAGAACCCTGCTGGCCGACCCGGACCACGCCGTGCGCGTGACCGTCCTGCACGTCTACATGCGGCCGCGGCTGAGGGCGCGCGTGGAGTCGGACGAGGACCTCGGGGCCCGCGTCGTGGAGCTCCTCAAGCAGGACGAGAACGACTACGTTCGGGGCGCCGCCGCCGGGCTGCTCGGCCTCGTGCGCAAGGGCTACGTCGCCGCGGAGCTCGCGACCACGCTGGCCGGCGACAGCAAGGATCCCGACCCCATCCCCCGCGCCGAGGCCGCGCTTGCGCTCGCCCGCCACGATGGCGGCCTGGCGCGCCGCGCCCTGGTCGAGGCGCTGGAGGACGTGGACGTCGACGTGCGGAGCGCGGCGATCGAGGCGCTCTTCAAGCTGGCCCTCACGCAACTGGGCTACGACCCCAAGGGCTCGCCCGAGGAGCGGGCGGTCGCCGTGGAACGCTGGCGCCGTTGGCTACGGGAGAACGGCGGGTAGCCCCCCGAGGACGGGGGCGCCGAAAGTCGCCCTGCCCCCTCCGAGTCGTACGATGGTTCCTCCTCGGACGCAGAAGACCATGCAGCGATTCGTCCTCCACTCCAAGATCCACGGCGCCCGGGTCACCGAGTCCGACCTGAACTACGTCGGCAGCGTGACGATCGACGCCGAGCTCCTCGATGCCAGCGGCCTCGTGTCCAACGAGAAGATCCTCGTGATCAACATCGAGAACGGCGCTCGGTTCGAGTCGTACGTCTTCGAAGGAGTGCCCGGCTCCCGGATCATCGGGATGAACGGCGGCACCGCCCGCCACTGCCAGGTGGGGGACCGGGTGCTCATCATGAGCTTCGCAGCCGTCGACGCCGAGGAGATCCGCGAGCACGTACCGCGCCTCGTCTTCGTCGACGAGCACAACGCAATCGAGCACGTGAAGGCATAGCGCTGTCCACCCGGCTCGCCCGCGCGAAGATCAACCTCTACCTCGACGTGCTCGGTCGGCGTCCCGACGGCTTCCACGAGGTCGAGACGGTTCTCCTCGCGCTCGCGTGGGGCGACGACGTCGAGGTGGTGGTATCCGAGGAGGAAGGCGAGGGAATCGACCTCGAGGTCGAGACCTCGGACACGGACGTGCCGCGCGGCGAGGAGAACCTGGCGTGGCGCGCGGCCGCCGCGTACCGGGACGCGGCGCGGCGCGTGGGGAAGGCGATCGAGGGGCGGGTGGGCATCCGCCTCGTGAAGCGCATCCCGCCCGGCGCGGGCCTCGGGGGGGGCTCCTCCGACGCGGCCGCCGTGCTCTCGTGCCTGGAGGAGGAGACCGGCGCGCTGGGCGAGGAGGCGCTGTGCGGGCTCGCCGCCACGCTCGGCAGCGACGTGCCGTTCTTCCTGCTCGGCTCCGGCGCGGCCGTGGGGCGTGGCCGCGGCGAGCGGTTGGCGGCGCTGGAGCGCCCCCCGCCTCGCGACGTGGTGCTGATCCTGCCGGGCACGCGGCACGACACGGCGTACGTGTACGCGCACGTCCCCGAGCGGGGATCGGCGAAGGCCGGGGCCCACGGGGCCCACGGGGGCCTCGACGCCGCCGTCTCGGCCCTCGTCCGCGGCGAGGCCGGGAGCCTCAGGGCCGCGTACCGCAACGCCCTGCTGCCCGCCACGCTCGACGCGTACCCCGGGTTCGGTCCGTGGGCGGAGAAGG
>JAUXCH010000705.1 GCA_030618975.1 Planctomycetia bacterium | reverse complement strand
GGCGTTGTCCCTTGCGGGGTGCCTGGCACCGTACAGGGGGGAACGCACCGGTCTCGAGAACAGGCACGCGGTTCGCTTCCACAGCCTGCGTCACCCTGCCGTGGGAATCCCCGTCGCCCGAATCGTGTCGCTCGGGTACTCGCCGAAGAGGGCCCCGTAGGAGGCGCTGAAGCGTCCCGGGTGGTTCAGACCACAATCGCGTGCAGCGGCGGCGGCGGTCGGATGGCGGGGAGCCGTGGCCCGCAGCAGGCGCTTCGCCGCTCCGAGACGCCGCACGTGCACGTAGTCCATGGGCGTGAGGCCGACCTGTTCCTGGAAGGCGCGCTGCAGCGTGCGAAGCCCCACGCCTACGTGCTCGCAGAGACCCGAGAGACGGATCGGCTCCCCCAGGTGGGCATCGACGTACTCCTGTGCCCGTCGGACGTAGCGCGCCGTCGGAGCATGTCGTCTGTGGGACCGGGGCAGGTCGGTGGGAACCGGGTGCAGACCGTCCACCAGCACGGCGGCAAACGCCTCGGCCCACGGGATCGGGTCACGCCCTGTTTCGGCATCGGCACGGAACGTGGCCGCGACGAGTTGTCGGATGCGTTGGGCGACTTCGGGATTCTCGAAGACCTGCGGCTCCGTCGAGGACGCGAGGGCAGCTCCCGGCAGGCCCGCGGCATCACAGAAGCGCGTGAACCACCCCTCGTCGAACGAGAGGTGCGCTCCGACCTGTGCCGCCGGGTTTACGACGTCGACCTCGGTGTTCGGCGGGACCACCCGGACGTGGCCGTGGCCCTGGCGCATTCCCGCGTACCGGGCGGGTCGGTCGCCGCGCAGGATCACGCCGAACGTCAGGCGTCCCGGCGGCGTCGACGCACGGTTCTGGAATGCGACGCCCGTCGATTCCACGATGCACGCCAGGGGGTCGCTCTGCGCCACGCGGATGCCGCAGGAGGACCGGCCGGGGCCGAGCTGCGTACGGTCCATGCGGTAGCCCATGCCCGCGACCCGGGTGGAGAGCTCGTCCAGGTCGGCGCACTGGACCTGCCGGATCTCGAGAGGAGGAGAGCGCATGGGGGGGCAGTCTATCCGATGGCGCAATCCGGATAGCCGGACCCCATGCCCGGACCCCCCGGTGTCGGGGACCCGTAGACTCTCAGCCCAGGCTCCGAGCCTGCCTGAGCCCACCCGGGGTTCTGCGCAGTCCCGTAGCGGGCGACGACGCATGTTCGGGGTGACGTGCGGTCCCCGGATCGTGGAGGACGTTCGATGAGACGCCGTTCGATGAGACGCACCGTGGTCCTGACGCTCGCGGCGTGCCTCGCGGGACTGGCCGCGTGCGGTCGGGACCCCGAGCCCCTTCGGGGCCCGCGGCCGGTGTGGGCGATGAAGGTCGGGGACCTGAGCGCCTTCACGGGTCGCTCCTTCCCGGGTACGGCCGAGCCGACGGAAGAGGTCGCGCTCTCCTTCCGGGTGGGGGGACCGCTGGTCGAGCGACCGGTCGACGTCGGAGCGAAGGTGGAGGAGGGAGACCTCCTGGCCCGGATCGATCCGCAGGACTTCGCCGTGGCCCTGGAGAGCGCCGAGGGCCGGCTCGACCAGGCGAAGGCCGATCTCGCCGAGCTCCGGGCCGGCGCCCGTCCCGAGACGATCCGTGCCCTCGAGGCCAAGGTGCGTGCCGCTCGGGCCTCCCACGACCTGGCGAAGACGGAGGAGGCACGCTTCCGACAGCTCCTCGCGGACAACGTCGTCTCGCAGTCCGAGTACGACAAGAGCAAGCTCCGGATGGACGTCGACAAGGAGGAGCTCGACGCCGCCAACGAGGACCTGGCGCAGGCCCAGGTCGCTCGCCCGGAGGTCATCCAGGCGAAGGAGGCGGAGATCCGGTCGCTCGCCGCCGCCGTAGCCCACGCCGAGAACGAGCTCGCGTACACGGAGCTGCGCGCGCCGTACGGCGGCGAAGTCTCCGCGGTGTTCGTCGAGAACTACCAGACGGTCCAGGCGAAGCAGCCCGTCTGCCGCCTGCTCGATACGACGCGGATCGAGTTCACGATCCAGATTCCGGAGGTCCTGATCTCGAGCATGGAACTCGTACGGGATCTTCGCGTGCGATTCGATGCCTTCCCGGAGCACGAGATCCCGGCCCAGGTCAAGCACGTGCGGAGTGAGGCCACGCTTCGGACGCGGACCTACCCCGTCACCCTCATCATGGACCCGCCGGTCGGTGTGCGGATCCTCCCGGGCATGGCCGGCAACGTTCGGGGGACGGCTACGTCGCCCACGGGGGGCGCCGTCGAGGGCCTGGAGATCCCCGTCGGCGCCGTGTTCGCCGACGAGCAGGACCAGCAGCACGTCTGGGTCATCGACCCCGACACCCGGATCGTGCGGATCCAGCCGGTGCAGACGCAACGGATGACCTCGACGGGCATTCGCGTGACGGGTCTCGCTCCCGGGACGCTGATTGCGATCGCCGGCGTCCACTCCCTGGAAGAGGGCCAGGAGGTTCGGATCCTGGACGCCGCGACCGGAAGGGAAGCGCCGTGAATCTCACGCGTCTCGCGATCGAGAAGCGCGCCGTCACCTACTACATGATGGCGCTCCTCGCGTTGGGCGGCGCGGCGTCCTTCTTCGCGCTCGGTCAGCTGGAGGATCCCGAGTTCACGGTCAAGACGGCCGTGGTCACGACGCCCTACCCGGGGGCGAGTCCCGAAGAGGTCGAGCTCGAGGTCACGGATCGGATCGAGAAGGCGGTCAAGGAGCTCACCCAGGCTCTCGACGTCTATTCCGTCTCGAGCGCGGGCCTGTCGACGGTCGTGGTGGAAGTCAAGGAGGAGTACTGGTCGGACCGCCTGCCGCAGGTCTGGGACGAGCTGCGAAAGAAGATCCGCGACAAGGCCGGCCAGCTTCCACCCGGCGCAGGTACGCCGGTCGTCTCCGACGACTTCGGATTCGTCTACGGCTTCGTGCTGGCGATCACCGGCGACGGCTTCAACCTGGCCCAGTTGAAGGACCACGCGGAGGACATCCGGAAGGAGCTGAACCTCGTCGACGGCGTCTCTCGCGTCGAACTCTGGGGCGAGCAGCAGGAAGTCGTCTACCTCGACATCCACGAGAAGCAGCTGTCCGAGCTG
>JAUXCH010000771.1 GCA_030618975.1 Planctomycetia bacterium | reverse complement strand
GTTCTTCTTCGAGGATGCCGATGCCGCAGCCTGGGCGCGAGGTCGTGAGCCGAGCGTGCTCGTGAGGTCGAATCGTGCGAAGAACGCCAAGCGGTTTCCCGGGCTTGGCGAAGGGGGCACGTTGGGTTGGACGTTGGGCCTCTCGACCGCGCATTCGATCAAGCTCCCTCCCGTTCCCGCGGACCGGGAGTACGAGCTCACCCTCCGCTACAAATCGACGGTGAAGGCGGGAGGTGCATCCAACGTCTCGCGTCGAAAGGGGTGGCCGAACTGGAAGCTCCGACTGGAACGAGACCGGGTCCGTGCCGGTGCGGAGGTCGGTCTCGTTCTCGTCGAGCAGGCCACGTTGCTCGTTGTCTTCTCCCTCCGCGGAAGGACGGCGCATCCCTGGCCGAAGGAACTCGGTCTTCCCGTCCGAGTGCACCTGGAACGGGGCGGCCGTTCGCTCGGCGGGCACACCTGGGGCCGCGTCGAAATCCGGGGCGCGACGGAACTCCGTTCGAACACGACCTTCCTGCGGGCCGATCCGGGCTCCGCGTCGCTCGTCTGGGACGGAGCGAGCTGTCTGCCGGGACGCCTCGACGGCATCGACCTCGTGGCGGGGGAGTTGGTGCGGATCGAAGCCGCGATCGACCTGGACCCCGAGTTCCGCTACGTCCCTGGCGGAGAGGCGCCCACGGCAAGACTCCGCGTTCGTATCGACGGGGAGCGCTCCCCGCACAGAGAGGCCGAACTCACCATCTACGCCGCCGATCCGCTACGCGGGCCTGTGGCCCAGCTCCAGCACCTGGAGATTCCGAGTGTCTGGCCCGACGTAGCCAAGAGTGCGGAGATCATCGACCTTCCCGATGAGGAGTGGGCGGGCGTTGGCTTCCTCGCGGCCACCGACGGTCCGGATCGCGCGACACGTCCGATCCCGGTCGATGGAGTCACCGGCGTGATCGACTTGCGGCTCGAGCCCGCCGGGCTCCTCGCCGTCGTCCCCACGTGGTGGTCCTCCAATCGTCTGGGGCAACTCTGTCTCAGGATGGCGGATGGAACGCCCTTGGTTGCCTCCGTCTGGTCCGAGGGAGGCACGAGTCCGGAACCCTACGGCGTGTGGGCGGTGGTCGCGGCGACGCCCGGCAAGTTGATCGGCCCGCTGGTGCCGGGCGACTACGAGTTCGATGTCCTGCTGGGTACGACGTGCGTAGGCCGTGTCCGGGGGACGGTACGCGCCGGCCGGGTCGAGATCCTCCGCCTTCCGCGCTGACGCGCCTTCCCGACCCTCACGCGATCGCGCCCTCCTTGCCGGCCAGACGGCGGAGGAGGCCGAGATCTCGGCGTTCTCCCGCATCTGGCGACGGAGCGGCATGTCTGCGCGTCCACGCAGAACCAGGCCCTCTCGGTCCCCCTCTTCCCCTACCGGGACGTCTACCGCCGGGAGGGGGCGTGGACGGACGACCTCGTCCGCGCCCGAAGGACGGCGAGGATCCCGGAGATCCTGACCCGCGGCGAGGCCCTTGCATCCTCGCCGAACTCCCGGGCGTGGTGTGGCTGCAGGCCAGCCTGCTCTGCGGCGCGGGACCGCGGCTGATGGAGTGCGTGCGGCTTAGGTGAAGGACATCGACTTCGAGGAAAGGCAGATCCTCGTGAGAGACGGCAAGGGAAGGAAGGACCGGCAGGCGATCCTGCCCGAGAAGCTCGTCAAGCCCCTGCGCGAGCACCCGCGCCGCGTGGGCTGCTCTTTGACGGGTGCCTTCGGGAGGAAGGTGGCGCCATGCCGCACCAGCGCGGATCGAGAGCCAGATACCCAGTTCAAGAGAAGACGAGTTTTCGTTGACAGGCATACGCCAATGGCGTATAGTTCGTCATGGTCATCGTAGAGACACAGGTCTTCACGAAGCTGATCTGCGCCCTACTAGCGGATGAGGAGTTGCGTCGTCTGCAGATAGCTCTGGTCCTGCGCCCGGGGCAAGGGCCCTTGGTGCCAGGTGGCGCTGGCCTACGCAAGCTCCGCTGGTCGCTGCCAGGGCGCGGCAAGCGAGGTGGCCTGCGTGTTCTCTACTACTGGGACGCGTCGGCAGATCGGATGTACATGATCTATGTCTATGAGAAGACGAAGTCCTCTGACCTGACCGGGGCCCAACTGAGGGAGTTGGCCCGGGTGGTCAAGGAGGAGCTGAGATGAAGAAGCGAGCATTCGACGAGTTGATCAAGAGCGTTCACCAGGCTGGCAAGGTCAAGCGCGGCGAGGTTGCACCCTCGCGGACGTTTAGGTTCGAGCCTGAGGATGTTCGGCGGATCCGAAGGGACCTGGGCCTCTCGCAGTCCGAGTTCGCGCTATTGATCGGAGTGAGTGTGGCGACACTCCAGAACTGGGAGCAGGGCCGTCGACAGCCTGAGGGGCCGGCACGGGCCCTCCTGCGCATTGCCGCGACACATCCAGAGGCAGTGTTGGATGCGCTGCGCACATAGCATGAGAGTCATGGCGAACAAGCCGCTACAACCGACCGCCTTCGGCGGCGGCTGCGCGCCAAGGCGTTAGTGTCGTGAGCAATGCCGACGAGGACGTCCGCCTTTCCGGGCGGGCCAGGTGCCTTGCGTCGCGCGGGGTGAGGGGCGGAAAGGGGCGCTCCCAGAAGCCCCGAGGCAAGCTCTGGACGACAAGGTCGGGGGCATTTGTTTCCTGCACAGAAGGAAACTCGTCATGCATGGTTTCCTT
>JAUXCH010000957.1 GCA_030618975.1 Planctomycetia bacterium | reverse complement strand
CGCCCGGCGAGCCTCGACCGCTCCGGCAGCGCGAACCGCCCGTGGAGGACGCACGTGGAGGACGCATGAGCCGGATCCTCCGGTTGGACGGATGCCGCTATCGACGCCTTTCGGAATCCGTGCGCGCGTGGCGTCGCCCAGGCCGGGGCCGATGAGGTACCGCGGTCTTCCAGGTTGCCGGATCCGGCGTCCGGGCGGGGCCGTCTCCGGGGCCCGGACTCCCTTGCTGTGCGCGCGAGAGGTGCGCCACCGATGCGAGGTCGCTCGAAAAGCGCGGAATATCACCTGACCCCGAGCTCCGAAAAGCGCGGAATTTCACCTGACCCCGAGCTGCTGTTCTTACGAGGGCCTCACACGTCGCCGCTTCCGCCGCCGCATGCTGGGTCCGTACGACACGGAGAGACACGATGACGCGACGCGGCCTGACGACGGTGTTCCTGGTGGTGGCGATCCTGGGCCTGGTGGCGATGCCCGCCGCCCGCGCCGAGGACGAGGCGCAGGGGGACAGCCCGGCGGAACAGGCCTACCGCGACGCGTGGTGGGCCGAGAGCTCCGCCGGCGCGCTCGACCGCGCCCTCGACGGCTACCGCAAGGCCGTGGCGGCGGAAGGGCCGGCAGCCGTCCGTGCACAGGCGCTCTACCGCATGGCCGTCGTGCTCGAGCGCATCGGCAAGACGGACGACGCGATCCACGCGCTCGAGCGGCTCGCGAAGGACTTCCCCGGGGAGACCACGCTCCAGGCGAAGGCGCGCGACCGGTTGGAGGCATGGACCGCCGTCGACCTCCGGACGAACTTCGAGGAGTGGTACAAGCGGTACCAGTACTCGCCGGAGTTCCAGGCGCGCATCGTCGACCTGGTCCTGAAGCTCGGCTCCGCCACCGGCGACACGGAGGCGACGAACGCCGCGGCCCAGGAGCTGATGACCATCGGCGAGGCGGCCGTTCCCGCGCTGAACGCGCACCTCCGCTCCTCGAACCAGGCTCTGCGCAGCCGCGCCGTCGACCTCCTGCTCGCCCTGGGCAAGTACCCGGCGGCCCGCCACCTGGTGGAGACGTCCTCCTGGCGACGGGAGCGCCGGGGCTGGGGCGCACTGCTGCGTGCGCCGCAGGACGTGCGCGAGCGCTTGCTGACCGAGCTCGCCGAGCTCGGCGGGGACGGCGATGACGACACGCAGCAACTGCGCTACCTCCTCGAAGGAAAGGGAAGCTGGGCGCGGGCCGTTGCCGTCTCGCCCTCGTCGCGTCTCCCGAGCGCGATGCTCGACGCGGACCCCGGGGCGACCGTCATCCACGATCTCGTCGATCTCGTGGGCTCGCTCGAGGGGCCGTCCGAGCAGTTCAACTCGGCGCTTGCGGCCGTCCTCTTTCGCGGCGGCCACGTACCGAACGACGTGGCCCTCAGGTGGCTGAAGCTGCCCACCGTGCGGAGTCGCGTCGCGGACTGGATCCGGCGCTCCGAGCTCCGCGATCCGGACGCCTGGCGCGCGCTCATCACGGCGATGGATAACCTGCCCGTCGACTCACAGGACCAGAGTGTGCTCTTCCGTGCGTTCATGATCTCGCTGGACGACGTGCCCGACGACGTCGATCTCGCGTCGGCCGTCCGCGCCTACGAGCGGGTCGTACCTGCGGGGAACGTGAGCCTGACCGCCACCCACGTCGCGGGTGCCGGTGCGGACCGGAGGGCGGCCCCCACCACATCGCGCTTCCTGGAGGCGATCGTCGCCCTGGCGCAGGATCCGGGCCTCGTCGACAGAGCCGTGCGGGAGTGGGCGCGCCTTCACCGAGGCGACGCCGACGCGTCGCGACAGCTCCTGACATGGGCT
>JAUXCH010000309.1 GCA_030618975.1 Planctomycetia bacterium | reverse complement strand
GTCACGGTAGCGGTTGTAACCGCGACCGAAGCCACGGCCGCCGCCGTAGGGCTCGAGGTCAAGAGGGGCCGCGCGCGGACGGAGACGGTCGTACGCGTACGTGCGCCCAGGCGAATCTACGGCCGCGTGGCGCGGCACGAGTTCCACCCGCCCCCGTGCGCGCTTGGCGATATAGTGCGGGGGATGACGTGGCTCCGCTCCACGAAGACGCGTGTCCCGGCGGAGGAGGTCGTGGACCTGCTCCACGACGTCGAGATGTTCCAGGGTCTCGACGAGAAACCGCTGCGACGCCTCGCCGCCCTCTTCGACCTGCGTCGACTCGACCGGGACGAGATCCTCTTCTGCCAGGGGGATCCCGGCGACCGGATCTACCTCGTGCAGGAGGGCTTCCTCGCGGTTTGCGTGGCGGGCTGCCGAGACGGTCCAGGGACGGGCCACGTCGTCCTCGCGCTCGGTCGCGGCCAGTCGGTGGGGGAGATGAGCCTCGTGGACCAGGGCGAGCGCTCGGCGTCCGTCAAGGCCGCGACGGACGGAACGGTCGTGCTCAGCGCTCCCTCCGCCGAGGTGGTGGCTCTCTGCGGCCGGTGCCCGCGGATCGGCTACGGGGTCATGCTGAACATCGCGGCCGACCTCTCCTTCCGGCTTCGGCATCACGACCAGGAGACGTGAGCGGCACGGCGGCCGCGACGAACGGATCGACATGGCAAAGGTGGTGATCATCGGGGCGGGGTTCGCGGGTCACACCGCCGCCCTCTACCTGGGGGACGCGCTCGGCGAGGACCACGAGATCACCGTCGTCAACAAGGGCACGGAGTTCTGCTATCTGCCGTCGCTGATCTGGCTCGGCGTGGGGCGCATGGCGCCCGAGAAGCTGGTCTTCCCGCTGGCGCCCGTGTACGAGCGCTTCGGGGTGCGGTTCGTCCAGGGCCAGGTCACCGAGATCCATCCGGCAGACGACTACGTCGTGGTGCGGCCGGTCGGCGAGGAGGCGACCCGCCGCCTGGACTACGACCATCTGATCGTGGCCACGGGGCCGCACCTCGACTACGCGGGGACGCCGGGCCTCGGCCCGGACGGAGGACACACGGAGTCCGTCTGCTGGATCGACCACGCGACGCGCTGCCGGGACGCCTATCTCGAGCGCGTGGAGCGCATGGAGAAGGGCGAGCGGATCCGCTTCGTGATCGGAAGCGGACACCCCATGGCGACGTGCCAGGGCGCGGCGTTCGAGTACCTGGCGAACGTCCACCACGATCTCCTCCGGCGCAAGCTGCGCGATCGGGCGGACCTCGAGTGGCTCTCGAACGAGGACGCGCCCGGCGACTTCGGCGTGGGGGGCGTGCAGGTGAAGCGACGGGGGCGCGTCGTCGGCAGCGACACGTTCATGCAGGCGGTCTTCGAGGACTTCGGCGTGACGGCTCGGAGCGGTTGCGGCGTCCTCGGGGTGGACGAGAAGCGCATCCACTGGGAGGACCTGGACGGCGTGGAGGGCGACACGCGGTACGACTTCGCGATGCTGATCCCCCGCTTCCTGGGACCCCGGATCCGGTGGGTCGGCAAGGAGGGCGAGGACCTGGCGTCGCGCGTCGTGAATCCCGGCGGCTTCGTGCTCGTCGACGCTTTCTACGGGCTCCCCTACGACCGGCTCGTCGACACGCCGGAGGCGTGGCCCGCCACGTACCAGAGCCCGAACTTCCGGAACGTCTTCGCGCCGGGCATCGCCTTCGCCCCTCCGGGCCCGATCTCGAGGCCGCACGTGACGCCGGGGGGCCGGCAGATCACCGCCACCGCCCCGCGCACGGGCATGGTCTCCGCCACCATCGGCCGGTTGGTCGCGATGAACGTGATCGGTCTGGTCCGCGAGGGGAAGATGAAGCACCAGGCGCGGATGACGGAGATGTTCGCGGCCTGCGTCGCGTCCGTGAGCGACTCCCTGTGGAGTGGGAGCGCCGTCTCGGTGGTGGTGATGCCGGTCGTCCCCAACCACATGCGCTACCCGAAGAGCGGAGGGCGGGATCCGCTCTCGACGCACCTCGAGTCGGGGCTGGCAGGCGCGTGGATGAAGTACACGATCCACAAGACGATGCTGCACAAGATGAAGGGCCGCTTCGGCTGGAAGATCATTCCCGAGTAGGACGCGAGGCGAGCATGACCACCACCCGGGGCCAGCGTTTCCTGAGTGCTTTCAAGCCGTACCAGCTCTGGCGCTTCCTGGTCATGAACGTGAAGATCCTGCGTGGCGTGGACCGGAGCAAGCGCTTGCCTGCGTTTCGCGTGAAGTACAAGGTGAGCTACGTGGTGCCCGGGGGGGAGATGCCCTCGGTGATCGCGAACACATCCAAGCCGCACCAGGCGGGGGACGTGATTCGGCTGCTCGACCGGGACGTCGAGGTCATCGAGGTCCGCCAGATGATGCGGCCCCGGAACCAGTTCACCTTCCTGGAGGCGATCTGCCGGCCCGTCGAAGGGAAATGACCGGCGGGGCGCCGCGTTCGCAGGTCCGCGTTCGCGCGTCTCGCCGTCGTCGATCCGCCGGTGCGTGACGAGCTTCCCCTGCCGCACGAGGCCGGCCGTCCAAGACGGGAGCGAGCCGGAAATCGTCTCCGTCTCCGCTCTCCCGAACCCGGCCGGGCGCCTACAGTGCCGTCCGATCCCCACCACCTCGAGGAGCCGGGCCATGGCCGAAATCGCGTTCAAGGGAACTCCCGTACACACCCTGGGCGACCTGCCCGCCGTCGGCAGCCAGGCGCCCGCCTTCGACCTGGTGGCACAGGACCTGAGCACGGAGACGCTCGCCACCTTCACGGGGATGAAGAAGGTGCTGAACGTCTTCCCGAGCCTGGACACTCCGGTGTGCGCCACCTCCGTGCGTGCCTTCAACGAGAAGGCGGCCGGTCGCGACGGCGTCGTCGTCCTGAACATCTCCGCCGACCTGCCCTTCGCGTCGAAGCGCTTCTGCGCGGCGGAAGGCATCGAGGGCGCGCATACGCTCTCGACGTTCAGGGGCGCGTTCCCGAAGGCCTACGGCCTCGAGATCACCGACGGTCCGCTCGCCGGTCTGTGCTCGCGCGCAGTCGTCGTCCTCGACGAGAACGACAAGGTCGTTCACGTCCAGCAGGTCCCCGACATCGTCGAGGAACCGGACTACGACGCGGCGCTCGCCACGCTGTAGGCGGCTCCTGCCGTTCGCCAGGCCGACGACCGTGGGAGCTTGCCGCCCGTCGCGATTCCGGCGTGCGCCCGGAGGTCCTCGACCGGAGGATGGAACGGTACGGAATCGCGGGTGGATTCACCGCTGTTCGTGCGTGAGGCGATCCGGACGGTCCGGCTGCGACCTGCTGCCGGGACGGGAGGGCCCGTAGCGCGCTGGGATGGCGAGCCGCGCGCCACCTCCGTGGACCACGATTCGATCCACGACCCGCCGTGATGCGCGAGGGGGAGGCGGTGTTCGTCGACAGCCGGGCGTGGATCGCCGTCGCCCCCTCACGCGTGATCCCCTCCACGAGCTCTCGGCCGTGGACGCGACGAGCTTCTCGCTCACGCGGCGCGCGGGGATCCGCCTCGCGTTCGCGTTCGATCACCCTTTCGCGTCGGTCGGCTTCCGGCTCGTCGGCCGAGGGCCCTCGCCCCGGACTCGGGTTCCTGCTCCTTGCCGAACCCGGGCACCTCGCGCGTCGTCGAGCCGGCTCCACGGGCTCCGGCTCCCCGGGGCCGCGCTAGATCATCTGCCAGCGCTTCCTCAGCGCCCACTCGATGCCCAGCAGGCCGACGAGGAGCAGGAGGACCCACGGGGCGTCCCACTGCGTCCGCTCGCGCCGATCGACCACGCGTTGCTGCGTGCGGGCGGGCAGGGTGCGGGCGAGCTCGTCGAGGTCGTGGAGCCGCGCGAGGTCGTTCTCGACGAGACGGCCGCCCGTCGCGTCCACGATTCGTCGGAGGAGGTCGTGATCGGGAGTCGTCTGCCGAAGCTCCGGCGCGCGGTACTCCACCTGGACGCGACGTTCCGCGCGGCTTCCGCCGCCGCGGTCGGCCGACGCGGTGTCCCGGATCCAGATCCGGTACGTGCCCTGCTTGCGGAGCGGCAGGTAGAAACGGAACGTCCCCGGCGCGGCGCCTTCGGGTCTCAGGTTCACCGGACGATCGTCGCCCTCGAGGCGGAGGTCCTCCCCGTCGGGGGCTTCGACGTGCACGCCGTCGAGGTAGGGATCCTCCACGGGCTCGAAGTCGCGGTCGAGGGCCGTGATCGTGAACGTCGCCACCTCGCCCGCGAAGTAGTCCTCCTTGTCGGTCGTGATCTTGAAGCGCTTGTTCCCGCCCAGCAGGTGGTAGGTCGCGAGGTAGCGGATGACCTGGTCCCAGAAGGGCCCGTAGAAGCGATCGCTCTGGCCCTTGCGGATGCGCCAGATCGAGTCGAGGGCGGAGTAGAACACCCGGCCCTTCCCGAAGGGCATCGTGGCGAACACGACCACGGGCCGGCCCGTCTCGTCGAGCAGTGCACGGTCGAGGGGCCCCGCGTCCGGGTAGGCGCGCGCGAGGTCCACCGCGCCCGGGCGCAGACCGCCCGTTGCGCGGTACATCCAGTACCACTTCCATTCCCGGGCGTAGCGTGCGAAGTCGGCCGTGCCCTTCCACACGTCGGCCACCTCGTCCGGTGAGGCGATGCCGCCGTCCTCGCCCGGGACCACCCCGAAGATCGGGTGACGCTTTCCGACATCCGTCAGGTGGACGCGGAAGGCCGTCTTCGTGTCGTCGCTGGCGTTGCGGTCGCCGGGGTGCGTCGCGACGGGGAGCAGCTCCTTGAGCGGCGTATCGCGGAAGCCGAGCGGGTTGTGGTACGTGGCCCCCGCCTCCAGGACGACGCCGCCGCCCTCCGCCACGAAGTCCCGGATCAGCGAGAGGATGTCGCGCGATTCCTGCTTGGAACCCCCGAGCCGCATCCAGTCGATGTCGCCGATCACGATCACGTCGTAGCCGAACAGCTCGCGCCGCGTACGCGGGAAGCTGCGGATCGCGTGGGTGGACGAGCTGTGCGGCTGGTCGACCGTCGGGTCGGCGCTCTGGAGGAGGACCTGCGCCTCGTAGCGGCTCCGCACCTCGGGCCGTGCGGGATCGGGCTCGGGCTCGCGCGTCAGCCAGTTGCCGAGGAACCGCTGCTCGTAGCGGGGCAGGTTGTCGACGTAGAGGATCCGGATGCGCTGGTCGACGACGCGGAGCTCGTGGGTGGCGACGTCGTCCTCCCGGATGGCGTCGAGCTCCGCGTCCTCCGGGGGGAGCACCACGCGCACCTGGATGCGGAAGGTTCCGGCCTCTCGCATGCGTGCGCGGAGCCGCACCGGCACGGCCTGCTCCTCGTCCTCGAGCTGGAACGGGCCTGCCTCCAACACGGCCCCCTCGGGGGGGGCGTACGGGCGGGGCTCGGCCAGCGGATTGCCCTCCGCGTCGGCGACCTGGACGAAGGTCGCCTCCGCGCGCACGCCCTCGGACCCCGTGAATCCGACGTGGCGGATGGCGGTCTCGAACACCACGTCGTCCTCGAGGAGGACCCAGTCCATGGCGCGGATGCGTTCGACGCGCGCGTTGCGCCCGCTCGACGGGTTTCCGAGCGCGATGGCGGTCACGTGCAGGTCGGATGCCATCCGTCCCAGTCCCGCGAGCGTCTCCAACACGCCCTCGCCGCCGCTTGCGTTCGCGCTCCCGTTCGCGTTCATGTTCGTGTTCGTGTTCCGCCCGTCGCTCACGAGCAGGACGCCGGCCAGGCGGCGGTCCTCGCGTCCGAGGAACTCCCCCGCGACGCTTCGGAGCACCGAGCCGATGTCCGTGCCGCCGCCGATCGCCTCGAGGTCGCGGATCGACTGCCCGATCCGGCGCAGCGGGGCGCCGTCGTCCTCCGCATCTTCCTCGCCGTCGGGGACGGCGTCGCCGGTCGAACCGAGCCCACGCCAGTCGACGTCGAAGGCGAAGACGTGCAGCGCGAACCTGAGGTCGAGCTCGCGGAGGAGCGCTTCGCCTTCGGCGCCGAGCACGCGGCGCACCAGATCGATCCTCGAGGTTTCGAGGATCTCCTCGTTCGTGACCGGGGAACCCGCGGGCCACGCGACCTCGCGCAGGCGGCCGACCTCCGCCTCGGAGTATCGGTCGCTCGTGTCCATGCTGCCCGAGGTGTCGACGAGGACCACCAGGTGGGAGCGCTCCTCGGACATGCGCACCTCTTCGCGGTAGGGGCCCGCGAGGATGAGGAGGAGCAGCAGCAGGACGGCCGTGCGCAGACCGGCGAGGAGGAGGCGCGTCGTCCCGCCCGCGCGCCCGCGCTCCCAGCGGTAGAGCGTGCG
>JAUXCH010000944.1 GCA_030618975.1 Planctomycetia bacterium | reverse complement strand
CGGATCGAGGTCCGTCGGCGGGGGATCCTCGGCCCGCGCGCTCGGCGCGAGCGCGACCAGCGCGGCGAGCAGGATCAGGAGGAAGACGGGCGGAGACGACGGGATGCGCATGTTCGTGCCCTCCGCGCGGACCCGAGCAAAGCCGGTGCCTCGCGAATCCGTATCCCGGGGAATACGAACCGAACCCGTACGGCGGAACGGCAGCACGCGCGGCCGGAGCCGTCGACACCCGCTCGCCACGTCCTGTCGCACCGGCGCTACGCCGCCACGGAATGCAGCGGAGACGCAGTCGCCGGATGCGCGTCACACGCCGGGGAACAGCCCCTCGACGGACAGGTAGCGCTGACCGCTGTCGGCGAAGATGCACACCACCGTGCGCCCCGCCCACGCGGGGTCCCCGGCGAGCCGCCGGGCGGCCACGGCCACGGCGCCGGACGAGATGCCGACGACCAGGCCCTCCGTGCGAGCGATCCGCCGGCACGCCTCGAACGCGTCCTCCTCGCCGACGAGCACGATCTCGTCGACGTGCTCGTCGTCGAGCACGCCCGGCCGGAAACCGGGCGCCGTCCCCATCATCCGGTGCGGTCGAAACACACCCTGGGAGATGAACGGCGAGCTCTCCGGCTCCACGCCGATCGTCGAGAACGACGGTTTCCTCGCCTTCAGCGCCCGGCTGACGCCCACCAGCGTGCCGCCCGTGCCCAGACCGGCGACGAGCACGTCGATGCGTCCGTCCGTCTGCCGCCACAGCTCCTCGGCCGTCTGCGTTTCGTGCACGCGCGGGTTGGCCGGGTTGTCGTGCTGGCCGATGTAGAAGGCGCCCGTCTCGGCGGCGATGCGCTTCGCCTCCTCGCGCGCCGCCTTCGTTCCTCCCTCCTTCGGTGTGAGGACGAGCTCCGCGCCGAGCGCCCTCAGCAGCTGCCGGCGCTCGACCGACTGGATCGCCGACATCACGAGCACGCAGCGGTACCCCCGGATCGCGGACAGCATCGCCAGCGCCAGGCCCGTGTTGCCGCTGGTCGCCTCGATCATCGTGCCGCCGGGGGCGAGGAGCCCGCGGGCCTCCGCGTCGTCCACCATCGAGAGGACCGTCCGGTCCTTGATCGAGTAGGGGTTGAGCAGTTCCAGCTTCGCCAGGAGGTCGGCCTGCGCCTCGGGCGCGAACCGGCTGAGGCGCAGCAAGGGCGTGTTCCCGATCAGCTGGGAGATGTCGTCGACGATTTCGCTCATGCCGCAGGATACGGCGGACGGCGCGGCGCGGTCAGTCCTCGCTCGTCGTGAGCTCACTGCGTCCGTAGCCCGCGGGGCGCGACAGCAGCACGATGCGGCCCGCGAACCCGGAGGCGACGAGCTCCTGCGTCGCGTTGCGTCCGTCCACCTCGCAGACCGCGACCCAGTGTCCCTTGTCGGGGTCTTTCAGGATCGTCTCGGCCTGCCAGGCGCCGTCGCCCTTCCGCGAGAGGATCTCGACGCGACCGCTGTAGCCGTAGATCGCGACGCTCTCGACCTCGGGATCGGCGAAGAAGCGACCGGCGGCGATCCCGCGGGGGCCCTGCGGACCGAGGTAGATCGTTTCCGTCACCCACGTGCCGGACGCGGGCCGGACGTGGCGCAGGATCCGGCCGTCGTCGTGCGTGCTGTAGAGGACCGTGAGGAGGCGCGTGCTGCCCGGCCTCAGCGCGATCCGGCCCATGCCCATCGACGCCTCGTAGACCGTCGTCCACACGGGGCCCTCGGCCGTGAGCGACAGGATCCGGAGCCTCCCGTTCCGGGAAACCGTCGCGATCTCCTTCGCGACGTCCTTCGGCCGGCCCGTCCCGGGCAACACGACGGCGTCTCGGATGCGCCCCTCGACGTCGCCCAGCCTCGTGGTCACCCACGTACCGTGCGGCCCCGTGGG
>JAUXCH010000044.1 GCA_030618975.1 Planctomycetia bacterium | reverse complement strand
TGCCTTCGCCCCGCCCAGCGTGTACTCCGTCCACGCGTCGTCCTGGCGGAACCAGTAGAGCGGGTGCTCCCAGCCCTCTTCGCGGGTCCTCGCGAACCCGAGATCGAGCCAGAGATCCGGCCGCTCGTAGCCGCCGTCCTCCACGAAGGCGAGGTACTCCGTGTTGGTCGTCAGCCTGGAGCTCAGCGCGTAGGGGCGCAGGAGCACCTCGTGGCGCGGCCCCTCGTTGTCGTAGAAGAAGCCGGGGCCGTCGGTGCCGACCGGGTGGACGCCGCCCTCGAACGAAAGCCAGTGCGCCTCCGGCGCGGACGTCTCAGCCGGCGGCTCGAGGTCGCGGTAGGTCGGAAGAAGGGGGTTGTGGGAGAGGTTGACCTTGAGATCGGTGAGCATCAGCTCCTGGTGCTGCTGCTCGTGGTTCACGCCCAGCGTCACGAGCGGTGCGACAAGCCCCAAGGTCCGTGCGTCCGCCCGCTCCATCAGCTCCTGCATCCGGGCGTCGATCTCTCGCCGATAGGCCTGGATCTGCTCGACCGTCGGCCGGGAAAGCTGCCCGCGGTGGGCACGCCGGTGCATCGGGCCGAGGGACTGGTAATAGGAGTTGAAGAGGAAGTAGTAGCGTTCGTCGACCGGCGTGTAGTCGGGCACGTGCTCCTGGAGGATGAAGCGCTCGAAGAACCAGGTGGTGTGCGCCAGGTGCCACCGGGTGGGGCTCGCCTCGGTCACGCACTGGAGGACGAAGTCCTCGGTGGCGAGCGGCTCGCAGAGCCACGTGGAGAGACTCCGCACGGTCCGAAACGCACCGACGAGGTCGGAGCGATCGGCCTCGCCCGTGGGGCCTCCGGCGCCAGGCGCCTCGGGAACACTGGGATCCGACACCTGATCCTCCGACGTCGCGTCGCGGTGACCGCGCATCCTACAGGGGGCGCTGCCCACGCGCCCGGATCAGCCCGACGCCTTCCGGAGGCCCTTCGAGACCACGCGGCGCTCGAGCAGGTCGAACAGGACCTGAACGAGCAGGGCGAGCACGATCGCGGGGAGCGCGCCTTCCAGGAGCAGCCCGTTGTCGGCCTTGCGGATTCCCTCGAGAATCGCCTGCCCGTATCCACCTGCGCCGATGAGTGCGCCCAAGGCCGCAAGGCCCACGTTCCAGACGGCGGCCGTCTTCACGCCCGCGAGAATCGCCGGCGCGGCGAGCGGCAGCTCGATGCGGAACAGTCGAGTGCGGGGAGAGAGCCCCAGCACGCGGGCGGACTCGGCCAACGGGCGCCGGATCCCCGTGATGCCGGCATAGGTGTTCCGGACGATCGGTAGCAGGCTGTAGACGACCAACCCGACCACGGTGGGCTTCCATCCGAGACCGAGCAGCGGCACGAGGAGCGCGAACAGGGCGAGCCAGGAAAGGTCTGCGCGGCCCCCACGACGCCGATGACGATCTGACCGAACACGCGGGTCTTGGCCGCGACGACACCGAGGAAGAGCCCGACCAGCACGGCGATGAGAAGCGATACGACGACAAGGAGGACGTGCTCCCACGTCATGCGCAAGATCCGCTGTGCGGTGGTCTCCACCTCCGCGGCCACGTACAGGCCCAGGTCTTCTTCCAGAAACGCGGCCGCCACCGAGAGCTCGGGTCGCTCGTCGATCTCGACCTCGGCGTTCAGGCCGGCCATCCGGGCCTCGTCGATCCGGTCTCGCAGCAACTCGAAGGCCGCCACGACGTCGGGCTGGGTGGTCTCGAGCTCCGTCCGGTAGAGGACGAGCGCTTCGTAGGTGGGGAAGAAGCCCAGATCGTCGTCGAGCGTCACGAGCCCGTGCATGGGGATCTTCGCGTCGGTCGAGTACACGGCGAGCACGTCGGCCTCGCCGGAGGCAACCGCCCGGTACGCGAGGTCGTGGTCGCTGCCTCGCGCGGCATGCGGCAGGTCGTAGCGCCGCTTCAGGGCCGGCCACCCGTCGTCACGGTCCATGAACTCGTGGCTGAAGACGAACCGCAGGTCCGGGTGTCCGCGCAGGTCGCTGACGGTTCGGATCCCGAGCGCCTCCGCCCGTTCCTTCTTCATTCCGAGGTCGTAGGTGTTGTTGAAGCCGAGGGTCGGTCCCATCCGGATGCCCTGGTCTTCGAGCTGCTTGCGGATCTGCGCCAGCGACCGTCGGCCGTCCGTGGCCAGGATCTCCCGCTGGAGTGTGCCGGTGTACTCGACGTAGGCGTCGATCTCACCCGCCACCAGCGCGCCCCACACGATGCGCGTCCCCCCCATCTGCTCCCTGTGCTCGGACGCGACTCCCTCGCTCTCTGCGAGCAGGCGGAGCACGTCGCCGAGGAGCACACCCTCGGTGAACGCCTTGGAGCCGATCCGGACGGGCTTCGGGCCCTTGGATCGGAAGAAGAGGAAGCCCCCTGCCACGAGCGCGAGGACGACGAGGAGGCCCCCCAGGCACGAAGACCCTTGCTGCTCACGATGCCTCCTCGTCCACGGGCGACCGCTGCGCTTCCACGAATCGTCTCACGAAGTCCGACGCCGGTGCGTCGACGAGGGCGCGAAACGGCCCTTGCTGCACGATGCGCCCCTGATCCATCAGCGCGACCTCGTCGCCCAGGTAGCCCGCTTCGGCGAGATCGTGCGTCACGATGAGCGCCGTCTTCCCGGTCGAGCGCACGATGTCACGGAACTCCCGCTGCAACTCGAAGCGGACCATCGGATCCAGGGCGCCGAACGGCTCGTCCATCAGGAGGGCCTCGGGATCCGCGAGGAGACCGCGCATCAGGGACACGCGCTGGCGCTGGCCGCCGGAGAGCTCGCCGGGAAAGCGATCGAGGCCGTCCGGCGGGAAGTGCGTGAGCTCGACCAGCGTCGCCAGCCGCTCCTCGATCCGCTCCTTCGACCACCCGTGCGGCTGGACGGCGAGGGCCACGTTCTCGTACGCCGTGAGGTGCGGGAAGAGACCGCCCTCCTGGATCACGTACCCGACCCGGCTCCGGATCTGCGATAGCGTGGACGGCTGCACCTCGATGCCGTGCACGGACACGGTGCCCCGATCCGGACTCTCCAACCCCACGAGCATGCGGAGCAGGGTCGACTTGCCGCAGCCGCTGGACCCGATAAGCGCCATGGACCGCCCCGCCGGGACCTCCAGGCTCACGCCGTCGACGGCCGGACGGCCACCGAACGACTTCATGACGTCTTCAAAGGCGAGCATCGGCAGTCCTCAAGCGCCGGCGGCGTCGGCGGCGGGCCTCGCCTGGACGTTGAGCTTGCGCACCAGGTCCCGACCGAGTACGCCACGGACCTGGAAGGAGATGGTGCTGTTGCGGTCGAGGTAGGCCTGCAGGGCCTTCTGAGGCCACGCGAGCACCTTGGCGGTCGACGTACAGACGACGTCCGCACTCGCCTTCTCCTTCGTCAGGAAGCTCATCTCGCCGACGAACTGGCCGGCCTCGAGGCGGGCGAACTCGCGGTCCTCCTTGCGGACCGCGGCTGCGCCCTCGCAAAGCAGGAGCATCTCGTCCACGACGTCGCCGTCCTTCACGAGGACGTCCCCCTCCTTGCGGTCCCTCCACTCGCCCAGCTTCAGGAGTCTCACGAACGCCCCGGGCGTGAGGTCGTGGAAGATGTCGTCGTACACCTGCCGCTCGAGGCCCTGGAGCGCGACCGGCCACCGCTCCTTCATCAGCAAGAAGATCTGGAAGACGTTCACGCCGATGAAGAGCCCGTTCCAGGCGATCGCTTCCCAGAGTGGGTTCTCGCTGCACGAGAAGTAGTAGGGCAACAGGCAGAGGGCTGCGACCACCGTCAGGATGCGGAGCCAGAGGATGTCACGAACGCTGTAGGAGGCCAGGTACAGGACGTTGGCGACGTGGATCCACGGCAGCAGCGACGAGATGTCGAAGGTCTGCTACGAGGACGTGCAGCAGTTCCCCTCGGAGTCCAACGACCACGTCCCGGCCGTACCGGAGGAGCTCAAGGAGTACGTGACCTCCGACCAGTGCATGATGTGCCACAGTGGCGCGAACAGCCTGTACGCCTTCGGCCCGATCATGTTCCTCGAGACGAAGCGCGGTGGCCTGAACGTCTCGCCCTACGGCGAATGGCGCTGGTCACCCATGGGACTGGCCGGCCGCGACCCGGTGTTCCACGCCCAGCTCGAGAGCGAGATCTCACAGCTCAAGGAGGAACTCCCCGCAGGCACGGGCGAGTTCTTCGGCGACCAGGTCGTCAATACCTGCCTCCGCTGTCACGGCGCGCTGGGCAAGCGTCAGTTCGACCACGATCAGGGCGTGGGTGACGAGTACTGGAGCGAGAAGGCCAACTTCCGGCTCGAGTGGTACTTCGCGAAGGACCCGAACCACCCGCATGCCAAGTACGCGAAGCTCGCCCGAGACGGCATCAGCTGCGCCGTCTGCCACCAGATGACCGAGGAGTACGAGGACATCGAGCAGTTCCTCGCCAACTCGATCACCGGGCAGTTCCAGCTGGGTCCCCTCGACGAGATGTACGGACCGTTCGAGGAGGTCGTCGCCAAGCCGATGGAGACGGCCCTCGGGATCACGCCCAAGTACAGCCCGTTCATCCAGAAGTCACGCCTCTGCGCGAGTTGCCACGTCATCAACCTCCCGGTCGTGGACTGGCCGCTCGAGAACCCTCCGGGTGACACGGAGGACCTGATGCCCAAGGCGGAGGTCGACCAGCTCCTCGCCTCGGAGAAGAACCCGAACCTCCAGGGGTTCCTCCACCGCATCGAGCAGGCGACCTACCTCGAGTGGCTCAACAGCAAGTACCAGGACGAGTTCGGCGAGAAGTCCGAGGACGCGCGAAGCTGCCAGGACTGCCACATGCGGACCGAGTACCACAGCCTGGACGGCTCGGTGAAGATCGACCCGATCCAGACGAAGATCGCGACCATCGAGGACGAGAGCTACCCGGACGTCGACTACCGGCTCCCGCTCGAGGAGATCACGGTGGAGTTCCGCAAGGAGGGCTTCCGCCGCCACACCTTCCAGGGCCTCAACATCTTCCTCGCCGAGATGTTCAACCAGTTCAACGACGTCCTGGGCGTGCGCCAGGGCGACTTCGAGACCGGCACGCAGGGTCTCCCCTTCGCCATCGAGAACTACGTGCAGAACGCACGCGAGAACACCGCGAAGATCGAGATCCTGGAGGTCTCCACCGAGGGTCACACGATCGAGGCCGACGTGCAGGTCACGAACCTGGCCGGCCACCGCATGCCGAGCGGCGTCGGCTTCCGCCGGCTCTTCCTGGAGTTCCTGGTCCTCGACGACAGCCGTGGCCAGGAGCGCGTGATCTGGGCATCCGGTCAGACCAACGGCGTCGGCGTCCTCGTGGACGACGAGGGGCGGGTCCTCCCCTCGGAGTTCTTTGATGAGTACGAGCAGGACGGCAAGACCCTCCAGCGCTTCCAGCCTCACCACGAGGTCATCACCTCGCCCGACCAGGTGCAGATCTACGAGGAACTGGCCTCCGACGCGCAGGGCCGCCTCACGACGAGCTTCATCCACCGGGCCCACCACGTGAAGGACAACCGTCTCCTCCCCATGGGCTGGTCGGCGAAGGGCCCGAGCGATCGGATCCCCGCGGCCTTCCTCCACGCCACGTACCCCGGCCACGACGCGGCGGAGGATCCGGCGTACGGCGACGGGAGCGGCACGGACGTCGTGACCTACCGGATCACGCTGCCCGACTGCTTCGACTGCAAGAAGGTCCGCCTCAAAGCCACGCTCTACTCCCAGGCGTGGGCGCCCTACTACCTGCGCGACCGCTTCACCGACGTGCCCGACGGGCCGGAGGGCGAGGCCCGCCGCCGCCTCTACTACCTCACCTCCCACCTCGAGACCGAGGGCACCCCCATCGAGGACTGGAAGTTCGAGGTGGTCACCACGGAGCGCGACCTCGAGAAGGAGCTCGAAACCGAGCAGGAAAAGCACGACGAGGAGTGCGCGGACGGCGACGGCAAGGGCTGCGGCTAACGGCTCGGGGTCAGGTGGGGGGCTCGGGGTCAGGTGATTTTCCGCAGCTTTCGTGTCGCCGACAGCACATCGGGGTCAGGACGAAACTCGCCACATTCGCAGCTAGGGGTCGGGCTGGAAGCCGCAATCCTCGTCTGCTACTTCTGTGGCGCCGGCTCGGGTCGGCGCGTAGGTCGCCCGACGTAGCAGCTCGGGGTCTTGACCTTTCGCCTGCGCCGAGATGAACTGACACCTGCGTTCCTCGGGCTTACTCGAACAGGATCATCGCGGAGTCGCAGACCCGGCGGTAGCCGATCCGTCGGTAGATGGCGTTCGAGGTCGGGTTCGCGAGGTCCGTGTACAGCAGGCAGATCCGCACGCCCCCGTCGAGCAGCTCGCGGCTCACGTGGGCCGTGAGCGCCGTCGCGTAGCCCTTCTGACGATGCTCGGGCGGCGTGTAGACGGGGCCGACCCGCACGGCCCCCGCCGCCGGCCCGATGAAGCCCACGAGGCAGACGGGTTCGCCGTCCTCCCAGAGTCGGTAGCCGCCTCCGTCCCTCTCGGCGATGCGGTGTGCTGTCCGGCGCCTGGCCTGCTCGGAATCGTAGTGATCGTGCGGTACCGCCTCCCGGTGGAACGCGTGCTTCCACGCGAGAAGGAGCTCGAGGTCCGCCAGCCTCGCCGGTCGAGGAGCTCCGGACGGGATGGGCACGTCGGCCACGTCTCCCAGCACGTGGATCGCCTGGTCCATGCGCGAGGCGACCTGGGCACCGGTCACCGCCTGGTAGCGGCTCGCAAACGCGTCGGCCTCCGGCAGCGCGCCGATGACGCCCGGCACGTCGGCACCCTCTTCGACCAAGGCGTCCACGAGGGCCTCGACGGCCCCGTCCGCCTCGGGCCCGGAGAGCGCGACGTTGTGCGGCTCGGTCCGGAGGGCGGCGCAGACGACGCGCCCCTCGTCCTCGACCGTCCACAGGTGGAATCGTGGATACACGTCGGGCTTCTCGATCAGCGTGGCAATCAACCCCAGCATCAGGTTGTGCCGGGGCTCGTCACGGAGGAGGTGGTATCCCACGGCGGCCCGGAAGGCGGCTGGATCCTGGTGGCGAACGACCCGCATGGTGAAACGACAGCCTACCCGTCTCGAAGGAACCAAGGTAGAGCCCTGACGAACATGGAGATTGGGATGTGACCACCGGGGTGCCTCGCGCGGCAATCTCGTATGCGCACCATGCAGCCTCAGTTCACCCTGTCGGACTGGAATCGCCTCCCCGAGGGGTTCCGTGCCCAGCTGTTCGATGGCTGTCTGGTCCGTGAGCCGTCACCTACCTACGAGCACCAGACCCTGGAAGGAAGGACCTACCGGCACCTGGTGAGCCTCCCGGGCGAGACACGCGTCGTGTTCGCGCCCTCGGACGTCATCCTGGACCGGTTCAACCTCGTGCAGCCCAACATCTGCGTGCTCCATGCCCCGCCGGCTCTCGACAGCCACGACGTGGGCATCCCCCTCGTCGTCTTCGAGGTGCTCTCGCCGTCCACCCGGAAGCGCGACCGCACCGTCAAGGCGACCGGGTTCCTGGCTGCCGGCGTCGAAGAGGTCTGGCTCGTGGACCCCGCCCGCGAAACGATCGAGGTGCGGAGCACGCGTGAGTCGATCGTCCACCGCGGGCCCGACGTCGCCCGGTCCGAGGTTCTCGAGGACTTCACGCTGGTCCCGCAAGCGCTGTTCACACGGCCTGAGGCTGGCGACACGCCGTCAGCGCCGTAACCAGCGGGGACCGTTGCGTGGATTCCACCTGCCGCGGCGCGGTTGAGGGTTAGTGCGCGCCTACGCGTCGGCGCTCAACTCGGCCAAGGTGCGGGGGCCGATGCTCACGGCGCCACCAAAGCCGGTGATGAGTCGGCCGCCCTCCGGCTCGAGCGCGTAGAGGTTGAAGTCGCCCAGACCGAAGATGGGCGCGCTCGCAGGGAGCTTTTCCACGTAGCGGGCGCGGCCCTCCTCGTACGCGGGCGTGCCCACGTCCAGCATCCGGACCGTGCCCTGCAGCGTGACGCGCGGCAGCTGGAGCGGGTCGGCGTCGGGACGGTCGGGGAGGTGGATGACCAGGCCGAACGACGTGCCTTCTCCTAGCCCGCGGCTGTGGCGCGCGAGACCGGAGGCGTGGATGAAGAGCGCGCCGAAGTCGCGACGGACGGCGAAGGGCAGCAGACCGGCGTAGGGCTCGCCGTCGACGGTGACCGCGAGCGAGAGCACGCGGCACTCGGTCAGGATGCGGCGGAGCATGTCCTGTTGGGTGGCGTCCATCGGTATCTCCTCGTGTCACGAAGGCTGCGGCAACGCACCTGTCCTCGAAGCGCCGATTCGCCCGCGACGCGGCCGTGCACCGCGCCCGGACGGCATCTGCGACCCGGCGCCCCCAGGCTATCCGCGAAATGCGCTGAAGATCACCTGACCCCGAGCTCCCGAGCTGCCTGACCCCGAGCTGTCAGACCCAGAAGACCAGGTCGCGCAACGGGCCTCCGGCGAACTCCTCGTGGCGCGCGCGGATGCGGAGGCCGTGGACGTAGCGGCCCGACCCCTCGATCACGTGCGATCCCTCGAAGCGCACCGCGCCGTCGCGACCCGCGTCGGCCGGCGTCAGCTCGACGACGCGGATGTGATGCAGACCGTCCGGGCCGGACCGACCGAGCACGAGCTCGACGCGCACGTCGTCGGGCGTGAGCGAGCCCAGGTCGAGGTCGAGGTGGACGCCGATCGACTCCCCCACCTGGATCTCCTCCAAGTCCGCAAGGTGGGCCTCGAGCACCTTGATGCCCGAGAAACCACGTCGGATGCGCTGCGCCTCCCGCGCCCGCTCCTTCGCGAGCGCCCGGCGGCCCCCGCCGTACCGGAAGTAGGCGAGGCCCAGCTTCCGGTAGGCGGTCTCGAAGTACTCCTCGACCATGCGGTCCGTGTTGAAGACGGGCGGTACGGTCTCGAGCACGTCGGTCATCCGCGCGACCCAGCCCTCCGGCATCCCATCCGGGTTCCGGTCGAAGTAGAGAGGGACGATCTCCTCTTCGAGCAGACGACGGAGCACCGTGGCGTCGAGCTCGTCCTGCAGGATCTGGTCCTCGTAGACGCGGTCCCCGCCGATGACCCAACCGTTCGACCCGTCGTACGCCTCCGGCCACCACCCGTCGGCGATCGACAGGTTCAACCCGCCGTTGGCCGCGGCCTTCATGCCGGACGTTCCGCTGGCCTCGAGCATGCGGGTCGGGGTGTTGAGCCAGACGTCGACGCCCTGGACGAGGACGCGCGCGAGGCCGATGTCGTAGTCCTCGAGGAAGAAGACCTTGCCGACCAGGGCGTCCTCGCGCGTGAGCGCCGCGACGTCCCGGAGCAGGTCGAGGCCGCGCTGGTCGCGCGGGTGGGCCTTCCCCGCCAGGGGGATCCGGACCGGGCGCTCCTCGGAGGACAGCAGCCGGCTCAGCCGCTCGACGTCCTGGAAGAGCAACTCCGCGCGCTTGTACGGCGCGAAGCGGCGGGCGAAGCCGATCAGCAGGGCGTCCTCGTCGAGCCCCGCGAGCATCCGGTGGAGGACGATCGGGCTGTCGCTCCGCTCCAAGAAGCTCCGCTCGAGGTTCTCGCGCGCCTTGGCGACGAGTCGCCGCTTGAGGGTGCGGTGCGCCTTCCACAGTCGTTTCGGAACCATCTTCGCAGCACCCGCGCGGACATCGTCGCCGCGAAGGGGGCGCCCGGAGTCGGCGCCCAGCGCCTCGCGGACGAGCGGGTCCGTCCAGGTGGAGAGGTGGATGCCGTTCGTGATCGTCCGGACCGGCACCTCGGGCTCGAGCAGGCCCGGCCAGAACGGGTTGAGAAGCGCGCGGGAGGCCTTGCCGTGCAGGCGGCTGACACCGTTCACCTCGGAGGCAAAGCTGAGCGCCAGGTAGGTCATGTTGAACGTGCCGTCGTCGGCGCGGCCGAGGTCGTAGAACCGGTCCCAGGGCACGCCGACCCAGTCCTCGGCGTCGGAGAAGTAGCGACGCATCAGCGTCTCGTCGAAGCGGTCGTGGCCAGCCGGCACCGGAGTGTGCGTCGTGAACAAGGTCGTGGACCGAACGAACTCTCGCGCGGCCTCGAAGCTCAGCCCCTCCTCCCCGACCAGACGGGCGACCCGCTCGGGCATGAGGAACGCGGCGTGGCCTTCGTTGATGTGGTACGCGGCCGGGCGAACGCCGAGCCGCCGGAGCAGCCGCTCGCCCCCGCGGCCGAGCACGATCTCCTGCAGCAGGCGAGCCTCCGGGTCGCCGCCGTACAGCACGCGGGTGATGTCGCGATCCTCCTCGCGATTCGAGGGGGTGTTCGCGTCGAGCAGGTAGAGCGAGACGCGGCCCACGCGAACGCGCCACGCGCGCAGGTGGAGCTCGCGGCCGGGGAGCTGGAGCGTGACCTCGAGCGGCGAACCTTCGGCCGTGCGCACGGACTCCAGGGGCAGCAGTCGAGGGTCGTTCTCCAGGTCGACCTGGGTCTGCTCGCCGGCTGCGGTGAGCCGCTGCTGCACGTAGCCCATGCGGTAGAACAGGCCGATGGCGACGAGCGGGAGACCCAGGTCGCTGGCCGACTTCAGGTGGTCGCCCGCCAGGAGGCCGAGCCCGCCGCCGTAGATCCGAAGACTCTCGTGGAGCCCGAACTCGGCGCTGAAGTAGGCGATCGGGTGCTCCGGGGAGAGCTCGACGTCGCCGTTTCCGCTGTTCGCGAGGCGGAAGGGCCGCTCGCCGCCCAGGTAGGCGTCGAGACGGTCGGCGACGCGATCGAGGCGGACGAGGTACTCCGCGTCTTCGGCCCGCGCCTCGAGGACGGCGCGGGGGACCCGCTCCAGGAGGGCCACGGGGTTGTGGCCCGAGCGCTCCCAGATCTCGCCCGAGAGGTCCGCGAACAACGAGGGGGCCTCGGTGTCCCAGCACCACCAGAGGTTCGCGGCGAGTCGCTCGAGCCCCGCGAGTGCGGGAGGCAGCGCGGCCCCCACCTCGAAGGTCGTGAGGCGGGGCGTGGCGTCCTTCGCGCGCTTCACGTCGAGCGTCTGCTTGGGACGGAGGGCGGGCGCGCGCCCGGCCTCCACCCGGCGTTCGACGGCCTCGAGCGCGAGGGCGTAGGCCTTCTCGTAGTTGGCGAAGAGGTCGCTCCACGAGGTGCGCGACGCCGTCTCGCGGCAGGTCTCGCGGTCGACGACGGGTGTCTTGCGTTCGTCTCCCGGCGCCACGGCGCCGTCGATCACCCTCGCCAGGTCCTCCACCACGTCGGCGTGCGCACGATCGACGCGCGGCAAGACCGTGATGCCCGACTCGACGCCCAGCCCCTCGGAGAGCGCCCAGCGCCCGAAGCCCGCGTAGTCCGACGTGATCGTGGGCACGCCCACGGCGAGGCTCTCCTGGGGCGTGTAGCCCCACGGCTCGTAGTAGGACGGGAAGGCCGACAGGTCCATGGCCCTCAGGACCGCCTCGTAGGGCTCGTCGAGAAACCCGTCCTTGGGTCCGAGGTAGATCGGCACCTGGATCACCTTCACGCGGTCGCCGGGGGCGTTGGTGATGCCGAAGCGCCGGCAGTGCTGGTGGACGGGGTCGTTCTCCTCGTCGAAGAGGTGGTGCGTGGAGATGCCGACGGGACCGTCCATGTCGGCGAGGCCTTCGAGCCCCTTCTCCCGCCGGTCGAGCACCTCGCTGCGGAGGCCGGAATTCCCGGCGGGCACGAGGACGAAGAGGACGATGCGCCGCCCGGGCCGCTCGTTCAGTTCCGCCAGGGCTTCAAGCAGCACGTCGATGCCCTTGTTGTGGAACTCGTAGCGGCCCGAAATGCAGAGGAGCGCGGCATCCGAGGCGTCCTCGCCGAGGAAGAGGCTCGCCTCGCGCTCGAGCCGCTTCCGAACCACGTCCCGGCCCGAGGGGCCCGCGATCTCGTCTACGACGTCGAGGTCGATCCCGTTCGGCACCAGCAGGTCGGGCTTGCGCTCGTGGAGCAGCGTCGCCTCGTCGGCCGTGATCGGGCTGACCGTGGTGAAGACGTCGGTCTCGCGCGCGCAGGCGCCCTCGAGGGAGTGCTTCGCGACCACCTGGTGCGTCTCGGCGAGATCGGCCGCCGTGGTGTCGCCCAGACCCGCCTCGGGGGAGTTCCCGAGCGAGGAGAGGGCCCGTCCCAGCATCGTCGCGTGCGTGGTGAAAACGGTGCCGGCGCCGGGCATCCGGGTCTTCGCGTAGAGGACCGAGCTCCCGGTCATCCACTCGTGGGCGTGTACGACGAAGCGCCGGTGGCGCGGCGCCAGGTACTCCTCCCAATAGCGCTCGATGGCGAGGGCCGCGGCGTGCCCGAACAGGACCGGCTCCACGTAGTCCCAGTCGCCGGAGATCGAGTCGACCTGGTAGTCCTCCCACAGACGGGCCAGCACGTCGTCCTGGTGCTCGTAGAGGCGGGAGAACTCCACGAGGATCGTGCGGGGGCGGCCCGGAATCTTCCACCGTCCGACGCGAACGGGGATCCCCTGGCTGCGGCACGTCTCGCAGAAAGCCTCGTGACCGGGCTCGTCCTCGAACGGCACGTCCCGTTCGCTCTCGGAGAGCAGCCAGGGGCCCACGGCGATGTAGTCGTCGCCCAACCGCTCCGTCGCGGTGCGGGCCTTGGTCGAGATCACGGTGTGGATCCCGCCGATCTTGTTGCAGACTTCCCAACTGATCTCGAAAAGAACGAACGGTCGGCTCAAGGTACTCGAGGCTCCTGGCAGGGTGAGGTCTACGGTCAGGTGCGCGGGCGTCTTCGAGTGCTTTGGCTGCTTCGGGTGCTTCGGGTGCTTCGGGTGCTTCGGGTGCTTCGAACGTCACGGGTGCCGCGGGTGCTTCCGGTGGTCTTCCCGCGTCCCTGCTTCCGTCGCAGGCGAATCTTCAGGTCGTCCAGAACGTTCATGAAGCGGACGAACGCCTCGTGGGGGGTGTCGTACGGGCTGAAGTACTTGTGCACGTCGCCATCCGAGAAGAACTTCGTGCACATGTAGTAGACGTGGTCCGAGGTGGTCAGCTTCCGCCAGTCCGCGAGGAGGGAAGGATACCCGGCGGCGGCGACGGCACGCGCGTCGGCCCCCAGAGCGTACAGCGACCGGTGCGCCTCGCGCTGCATCAGGTTGCCGAGCCAGGCGCTCAGGTCTCGCTCCTCGTCGACCGTCTTGAATATCTCCTTGGGTCTGTACAATACGCCAAGGAACTGTTCTATAAAACCAGGTTTCTCACTCATGCCTCAACGCCTCCACGGGGCTCATGTTGGACGCCCTGTACGCGGGATACAGGCCGGACACAACGCTCGTGACAATGGCGAACAACACCACCTCGGCCCCTAACATCAATGATGAATCGATAGGCAGGCTGATGAACCTGCCTATAATGGCCGCCAATAGGAAACCAAACCCGGCTCCCAGTGTTCCGCCGATGGTCCCGGTGAGCATGGCCTCCGAGAGGAACATGAGCATGATATCAAAACTCTGGGCACCCACGGCCTTCATGGTACCGATCTCCTTCGTCCTCTCCATGACGCTCACTGTCATGGTGTTGACGATGCCTATGCCCGCAACCAGCAGGCTGATGCCGGCTATCCCGCCCAGCACTGACTGGATTGTGCCCAGGACGGCGCCCACTGACTCCTGGGCGGAAGCCGCCGTGACCACAGACGCCCTGTCGCCCATCTTCTCCTCGATGCGCTCCGCGGCTGGGTCGACCACATCCAGACTGTCAGCCTGGGCAAGTATGAAATCAAAGTCACCACCTACCTCGTACAGTGTCTGCGCCGTGTGAAGGGGGATTGAAAGCGAGTCATCCAGGTTGGCCCCGATGTTGCCCCCCGTCTCCTCAAGAATTCCTATAACCCTCAGGGTCAGGGTCTTCTCCTCGCCGTTCACCCTGGCCATTATCTTGATTCTGTCACCCAGCTCAACGATGGGCTCGTCCAGGTCCTTGGGGTGGGCCACGTTGGCGCCCACGATGACCACGGCTGA
>JAUXCH010000458.1 GCA_030618975.1 Planctomycetia bacterium | reverse complement strand
CGAACGCGTGCCCGTCGGCGACTTCGTGTTCGACCTGCCCGGCGACGACGAGGTGCGGTCCCTCACGGGGACGGCGGTGTCCGCCTGGTGGACCGAGGGCGAGGGCGAGGCACGGACCCTCCACGTCCGCCAGCAGGATCTCCGGCGCGGCGACCAGCAGCTCGTGGTCCAGCTCGAGCGGCGGCTCGGCGGCAAGCGCGACGCCGTCGCCGTGCCCCGCTGGCGCCTGCGCGGCGCCAAGCGCGACCGGGGCGAGCTCCAGCTCTTCGCGCTGACCGACGTCGATCCCGATCCCGGCCGGCTGCCCGGCCTGCGCTCGGTGCCGATCGTCCAGCGCCACACGTTCAGGCCGCCGGTGCCCGGGGCGACGCTCCAGCGTGCGTTCACCTGGGAGGAGCCGTTTGCCAACTCGCTCCCCGTCACCCTCCGGTCCCCGCCCCTCGAGGCGGACGCGGTGGTCGTCACCTCGGTCCACCCCGGCGACGAGTCGCACCGGCTCGAGCACCTGGTGCTCTTCGACGTGCGCCGCGGCCTCACGGACCAGTTCGACGTCTTCGTACCCGACAGCGGCATGCCCTTGCTGGACGTCGTGCGCACGCGCGACCTGAGCGAGGTCCGCCGGCACGAGGTCAAGCGTCGCGGCCCCGACGGCGTGGAGGTGGAGGGCACGCTCTACGAGATCCACGTGCAGTCCGCCCGCAGCGGCATCGTCGAGATCACGATCTCGCAGGTGCAGCGCCCCGACCTGCCCGTCCGCGTCGTGCGGCCCGAGCGGGTCGTCGGCGAGGGCGACGCCGAGCGCGACGTGAAGGCCGTGCAGTGGTTCGGGCTCGTCCGGACCTTCCTCGACGGCGAGATGGACGTGCATCCGGTGGGGGAGCCGCCCGACCAGGCCGAGTGGGCCGACCTGCCCTTCCTCCCCGTGGGCATCCAGCGCCAGGACGTGTGGAAGTTCTTCTCCGCGCGCGCGCCCTACGTCCTCGACGTCGAGGCCCACCGCCGGCAGCTCAAGGCGCAGTCCGGCGCGGTCGTGAGGTCGGTGCAGGCGGACATCGTGCTCGGCCGCGACGGCCAGGCACGCGTCCGTGTTCGCTACCGCCTCTTCAACCGCCGCCGCCAGTTCCTCGCCGTGCGCCTGCCCGCGCACGGCGTCCTCTTCGGCGTCACCGTGGCCGGCCGGCCCGTGAAGCCGATGGAGGGTCCGGACGGGGACCTGCTGATCCCCGTGCCGAAGGTCCCCGTGGGCGTCGCCAGCTATCCCGTCTCGGTGCTCTACCGCGCGCCCGCCGGTCCGCGCTTCCCCACAGGGGCGCTCGACGTCGTCCTGCCCGAGGTCGAGGGGCCGACCGTCGACCGGACGGTCGTGAGGCTCTTCGTGCCGCGTGGTTACGAGTACGACGTCGAGACCGACATGGAGGAGGCCGAGGCGGAGGAGGTCGCGGCCGATCTCGCAGAAGCCGCCGTCCGCGAGGCGAAGAAGATGCTCGACGTCGCCAGGTCCGGCACGCTCGAGCAACGCCAGCGCGCGACGCAGAGCGCCGCGGCGCTCTGGGCCGAGGCCAACGACCTGAACGTCCTCGCCGGGAACAAGCACGCCGCGTTGGGCCGGGAGGTCCAGCAGGTCAGGCAGGACCTGGACGAGAAGCTCCAGTCCGTCGTCGAAGACACCCAGGCCTCGAAGCGCGAGGCCACGGGCACCCAGCTCGATTTCTTCGCCGGCAACGCCGCGCCGATCCTCGCCGGCCGGCCGGCACAGCAGGGACAGACCGGCGCGGTCGGCCGAGCGACCACGGCCAACTGGAACGCAGGCGGCCAGTGGTTCTTCAACCCCGCCCAGGTCGGCGCGGTGGGCACGAAGCAGGAGATCGCCCAGCTGAAACAGCGCCTGGGCAAGGCGCTCGACGCGCGAGCCCAGCAGTCGATCGTCCAGGACTTCGACGTCCAGATCGCCCAGGCCGCAGACATCGCCCAGACCGCCGAGGCGCAGGTCGACGCCACGTGGCGCAACTTCGCGTCGCTCAACGACGTCCTGCTGCAGGAGCAGCAAAAGAGCCGCCAGCTCGGCGTGGTGGCGCAACCGCAGGTCGATCTCCTGCGTTGGCTCGCTTCGGAGGAGGATGTCCAGAGGTTGGCGAACCTGGACGACGTGACGAACGGGCTCGAGGACCGGACGCGGGCCGGCTACGACAGCGGCGGCGGGGGCTACACGACGGGCGCGGCCCTCAACCCGTCTTCCGGTTTCTACTTCGGAAGCGCAGCGAACCCCTACGGGGTTCCGTTCGGCGTCTTCGGCGAGCCGTCCTCCCGGGGCACCTCGGCCGACACCGGCATCTTCTTCAACGAAGGCTGCGATGGCAGCTACCAGGCCCGCGTCGAGAACCTCTTCGACGTGCTCCTCGGCGACGTCGGCGTCGACGTCCGGGGGCTGGGCGGTCAGGGCCGCACCCGCCAGGGCCTGATGGGGGTGGACGTGAGCCTGCCCCAGGACGGCAAGGTCTACCTCTTCCGGAGCCTCAAGGCCGGTTCCCCCATCCACATCACGGTCTCCGAACAGGGCATGAGCCCGCTCGTGCGCTGGCTTTTCTTCGCGGTCTGCCTGGTCGGGTTGGCCGCCGTGCTCGTCGGCCTCGGCCGGTGGCGCGCGACCCGTCTCGACCGCGGGGCAACCTGCTGAAGCCTTCAGGGAAGCGCCAGCGAGAGCTTGACGGCGACTTCCACGCTTCTCATCTCGTCCACCGAGATCCGACCCATGGCCTTGCCGCGCAGCAGCCGCGCCTTCGAGACGGTCAGGATCTGCTCGCACTTCACGGCTGTCACCGCCTTCAGTCCGTTTCGACGATGGGGGGGGATCTGCACGTGAAGCGGAACGGGCTTTCCCTTCGTGCTCATCGCCAGCACGACGGTGTTCGGATAGCGAGGGTTCAGGTTGCCGACGTCGTTCTGGAGCACCAGTGCCGGTCGCCTTCCGAGTTGCTCGGAGCCCCGACCGGGGGAGAAGTCGAGCAGCCAGATCTCGCCGCGCTTGGGTACGGGCGCCCGCGGGTCAGTCATCGAGAAGCGCTTCGGCCTGCACGGCCACGTACTTCTCGACGTCGGCTTGCTCGGCGTCTTCGGCAAGCACGTCGTACGCCCGCTCCAGTCGCTCACGAACGGCCTGTTCGGCCTTCTCGGCGAGGGCTTCCTGAACGAGCCGGTTCAGGCTGATCCCACGTCGATCGGCCATGTTCCGGGCTGCGCGGTAGAGCGTGTCCGGCAACCGTACGGTGAGGGTGTGGGGCATCGCCGCGTCTCCAGCGCATCGGGTATCACGGACTGGTGTCAGATAATGGTATCACATTCTGGTGTCCGTACCGGGACCCCCGGTTGCCGCCCGGCGCGGGACAGGGAGGGCCTAGCCGATCGTCGGCCCGTGGAGCAGGGCGTCGCGGATCGCGTCGACGATCAGCTTCAGCTCCTCGGACGTGACCCGGAAGTGCGGGGTGAAGCGCAGCGCGTTCTTCCCGCCGTGGATCACGCCGATGCCCTGCGTGCGGAGGTACTCCTCCGTGCTGCCTTGGCCGTACGCCTTGTAGCGCTTCGGATTCAAGCCGCACTGCACGAGGAGGCCGGTGCCGAGAACCGTCGTGATGCGGTCGCCCATCTCGGCGGCGAGCGCCTCGAGCAGCGTCAAGAACTCCTCGCCGCGGGCGCGGATGTTCTCGCGGATCTCGGGCGTGATGGACTCCAGCGTCGCCAGGCCGATGTCCAGGGCCCGCGGGGCCGCGGTCATCGTGTTTCCGTAGATGCCCTTGCGGTAGAGGGCCGCCGCGGACTCGGTCATCGCGAGGACGGACAGCGGGTACTGCCCGGCGTTCAGCGCCTTCGAGTAGGTCTCGAGGTCGGGCGCCTCGGAGTGCTCGAAGCCCGGGTAGTCGACGATCGACAGGCAGCCGTGGGCGCGAAGCCCCGCCTGGATCGAGTCCATGAGCAGCAGCGTGCCGTGCCGGGTCGTGAGCTCGCGGGCGACGTCGTAGAACTCGGGCGTGACGGCGAGGCCGGGGTTGCCCTCGCCCATGACGGGCTCCATGAAGAAGGCTTCGACGAAGACGCCTTCGGCCTCGACCTTCGCGAACATCGCCTTCAGCGCCTCGACGTCGTTCGGCTCGATGGTGAGCACGTCCTCGCCGTCGCGGAAGGTCGCCATGTGGGTCTTGTAGACCGCGAGCGTCGAGTCGGAGAACTGCGCCGGACGCAGCGTCCGGCCGTGGAAGCCGCCCCTCAGCGCCAGGCGCTGGATGGGCTTGCCCGCGTGCCGTCCCCCGGGATCCGTCATCAGCTTGGCGTTCACGTCGGCGATACGGGCCGCGACGCTGACGGCCTCGGAGCCGCTGTTCATGAACAGGAAGCTGTGGAAGGGGCAGCCGCCGTCGCGGCTCCTGCCGATCTCGCGCCTAAGCGCCCCGACGAGGCGCAGCTGGCTGACGTGGGGCGTCATGACGTTGGCCATCACCTGGTGGCGGGCCAGGGCCTCGAGCACCGGCTCCGGGTTGTGGCCCAGGCCCAGCATGCCGTAGCCGCCCGAGTCGTGGACGACCGCGCCCTTCGTGGTCACGATCCAGGGCCCGCGCGCTGCGAGCGGCACGTAGGGGTTGAGCGCGTCCTCGGGATAGAAGTTGACGATGCCTTCGCGCACCACGGCCGCCTGCTCGATCTCGTCGGCCGCCAGCAACTCGGGCATCTCCGCGCTGAGCGCCTCGTAGACCTCCCACGCCTCCTCGATGGCCTGGCCAAGCGTGGCGTCGCGGCCCAGGAAGTCCTCGAGG
>JAUXCH010000039.1 GCA_030618975.1 Planctomycetia bacterium | reverse complement strand
GGGGCCTGCTTCGTCTCGGCTACGCCGTCTCGCCCCCCCCCGGTCCCGTGTCCTCGATCGGGCAGTCGGGCAGGCTCGCCAGGAGGTAGCGGCCGTAGTTGCGCGTGCGGATCCGCGGATCGAGGATGGTCACCATGCCCGTGTCCGAGGTGGAGCGGATCAGCCGTCCGAACCCCTGCTTGAGCTTGAGCGCCGCCACCGGAAGCGACAGCTCGGCGAACGCGCTGCGCCCCTCCCGTTCGAGCCGGTCGGCCCGGGCGCGCTGGAGCGGGTGCGTCGGCACCTCGAAGGGCAGCCGGGCGATCACGACGTGGCGGAGCGCGTCGCCGGGCACGTCCACGCCCTGCCAGAACGAGGAGACGCCGAACAGGACCGAGGCGCCGTGCCGAAAGCGCTCGAGGAGGGCGGGCCGCTCGAGGTCCTCCCCCTGGACGAGCACCTCGAGCCCGTCCTCTTCCAGCTCGTCGCGCACCGCCTGCGCGGTCCGGCGCATCGCACCGTACCCGGTGAAGAGGACGAAGGCGCCGCCGTCGGTCCGGCGCACCGCCTCGAGGACGGCCTCGGGCAGGGCGGCCTCGTAGGCGGCGGACGCGGAGACCGGGTCCGGCATGTCCGACCGGATCACGACGCGCGCCTGGCGCGAGAAGTCGAAGGGGCTCCCGACGCTGAGCTCGTCGGCCTCCTCGAGCCCGATGCGCTCGCGCAGGAAGTCAAAGGACGGCGGACGGCCGGTCGCCAGCGTCGCGCTCGTGAGGACGACGGTCCTGTGCTTGTTCCACAGCACGCCGCCGAGCAGGGGCGCGACGGCGATCGGCGCGCTCGAGAGCGACAGCGATCCTCGCCCACCCTGCGACACCCAGCGCACCTCGCCGTCCCGCGGGACGACGATCCCCTCCAGCGTGTCGGAGGCCGCCTCGAGCTGCCGGGCGCGCGCCGAGAGTTCGAGGGTGAGGTCCTCGTCGCCGAGGGCAGACGCCGCGTGACCGAGCCCATCCGCGAGTTGGCGCAGCCGCGGCGAGAGCGTGTCGGAAACCGGGAAGCCGTCGCCCAGCGCGACGGTGCCGCCCTCCGAGGCGTTCTCCGCCCAGGTGGCGAGTGAGGCGAAGAATCGCCGCGCCACCTTGCGCGTGTCGTCGACCTGCCGCCGCAGGCGCTCGGCGGTGGACGACCGTCCCAACAGGCCGCGTCTCCGGCGATCGCTCCAGAGACGACCGAGGAGCACGGCCGTCCCGATACTCGTGAACCTCAGACCCAGGTGCTCGGCGGCCGTGTCCTCGAGGTCGTGCGCCTCGTCGACGACGAGGGCGTCGATCTTCGGCAGGAACGAGCCGCCGGAGCGGCGCAGGGCCAGGTCGGCCATGAGGACGTGGTGGTTCAGGACGAGGCAGCGGACCTTGTGCGCCTCCTGCCGGGACCTCTGGTAGTGGCACCGGGAGAACCAGCGGCACGCGCGGCCCTTGCAGTTGCCCTGCTCCGCGCGGACGAGGTCCCAGACCCCCCCTCGCGGCCTGAAGGCCAGGTCTTGCAGGCTGCCGTCCCGCGTCGTGTCGCTCCAGTCGCGGATGGCTTCGAGCTCCTCGAGGTCCGTGGCCTCGTCGAAGAGGCTCGCCTTGTCGCCCAGGGCCTGCCCCAGGCGGCGAAGGCACAGGTAGTTCCCACGCCCCTTGACCAGCGCGTACGAGACGTCGAACGGGAGGGACTCGGCGAGCATCGGCAGGTCCTTGCGGACCAGCTGTTCCTGGAGCGCGATGGTGCTCGTCGCGACCGCGACGGTCGCGTCGGTCCGGGCGGCCCACCTCAGGAGGGGGACGAGGTAGGCGAAGGACTTCCCGACGCCCGTGCCCGCCTCGACGACGAGGTGACGGCCCGATGACAGGGCACGCTGGACCGCACCCGCCATCTCGACCTGCTCGGGCCGGGGCTCGTAGCCCTGCGCCTGCGTGGACAGAGCATGGGCCACGGGCCCTTCCGGGCCGAGAAGGGCCTCGAGGGCCGCGTTCTCCTGCGTGGCGTCGAGCATGGGCGTGCTCCCGGCGCCGCCTCGGGAGGCTTGTCGCCTCGGCGCCATGCTGGCTATCCTACGAGGCCTGATCCAGGAGGTCCGGGTAGGAGGACTGTTGATGCACAAGCCGTGGCTCTTCTGCGTCATCGCACTCGCGGCCCTCGTGCCAACGGGTTGTCGCGGGTCGTGTCCTTGCCCGCCGCCGGCACCGCGCGTGCTCGACATCGGCTGCGTCGACTCCATGGCCCCCCTGCCCCTCGCCCGCGGGGACTGGGCCGTGAGCCAGCGGACCGCCGTCTGGAAGGCCCAGGAGTCTCAAGTCAACGCGCCTCCGAAGACCATCGGGTACCTCGTGCGCCGCACGTACCGCCAGATGCGGGGTGGACCCGAGTACGGGATGTACGTGGTCACGACCCTGAACCGCAGCGAGAAGATCGGGCGGATCGACCCGACGGGCCGGGCCTGGCGTTTCGAGCCGCAGCGAAACGTAGGCATCGAGGAGCTGGACGAGGGGGTCAGCTCGCTGGAGAACGGCGTCGCCGCCATCTTCCAGACCAAGCGCCGGGTCACGCTCGTCGAGACGACCGAGCGCGCGCTGGCCTTCGAGCTCCTCGACCGCGACGGCAGCGGCTACCTCGAGAAGGCTGAGGTCGAACCCCACGGCGACCGGATCCGGGACGCGGATCGCAACCGCGACGGCCTGGTGGACTTCGACGAGTTCGACGCGCTCGACACCCTGTAAACCGAACATCTACACCCGACCCGATTTTTCGGCTTTCGCAAAGACCTCGCGCCGTCCGATCCGACGCGGATCCGGACGCGGCGTCACGGCTCCCCTTCTTCACGCTTCCGGGCCGCGAGCCGGTCCGGCGGGGTCGATCGGGACGCCGGGAACCGCGGCCACCGGAAGACGATCCGCCGGTCGCGCCTTCCACCCTTCCACCCTCCGCGACGCGGATCGTCGTGAACCTGCGCGGAGTGGACGGGATCGTGTGAAGGGCGGCAGCGTGTGAAAGACGGCAGGGACTTGACGGGTTTGCACCCGGCACCATTTTCCCGCATCGGCTTCCCACCGACCGGCCGCGCGGCCTGGGCCTCAGAGTTCCTCGGCCACCCGCTCCGGCACCGGCAGCTCCAGGCGGCGTGCGTCCGCCCAGAGCAGCTCGAGGTCGTAGATCGCTCGCGTGGTGGGCGTGAACAGGTGGACGATCACGTCGACGAGATCGATGCAGATCCAGGTCCCACCGTCGATCCCCGCCCGGCTGAGGGGCAGGACCCCCTCCTGCTTCATCCCACGGATCATGTTCTCGGCGAGCGCGCGGTTCTGCCGCTCGCTCCGGGCGGTCACGATGAGCAGCGTGTCCATGTACTCGACGAGCTCGCGCACGTCGAGCGCGACGAGGTCCTCACCTCGCTTCTCGTGCGCCAGGGCCACCAGGCGCTCGAGCATGTACTCACTGGTCATGAGGGTTTCGTCGTTGGACATGGTTCCACCGTCAGAACGATTGCGAGCCCTGCAGGGTAGTCGGCTCCGGGGGAGGATCCCACTCTTGCGGCAGGACTCTCACCCGGCCCGTGGGCTCACGGTTCGCGGTCACGGCCCGGGCCGACGCCGGGGGCGACGGGTCGGGCTGCGATCCCGCGCCCGCGAAACCCGAAAAACCGGGTCGGGTGCAGCTCTCGGGGGGGTGGATCCCACTCTCGCGAGGGCCGGACTACCGGTCCTCCCCGGCCAGGGCCCGCTCGAGGACGACCGCCACGTCCGAGTCCGGGACCCGCCTCCGGTAGCGCCGGAGAGCCTCCCGCGCGCCGGCTTCGTCCCCCTCGCGGCGCGCCGTCCCCACGGCCCGCACCACCTCCAGGCCCGCCTCGAGGACCGCGTCCAGGGGCTCCCCGGGGCCGATCTCGCCCCCGGTGGGGTCGGGCAGGCTCATCTCGGCCAGCGTCTCGCGCCTCAGCGCCAGGGCCTCCTCGCCGAGCGCGAGGATCGGTTCGAAGTCGGCGTCCTCCTCGAGCCGGAGCGCGGCCTCGAGCGGCAGGAGGACGGCCAGCCGGAGCAGGTGGATCCGGCCGCGCCGGGGCAGCGTGGGCGTGAGCCGCGCCGTCGCTACGAGCCGCTCGTAGCCCTCGAGACGCGGGTCGGGCACGCGCCGGGCGACGAGCGCTTCGAGGCCCGGATCGCGCGGGGCGATCTCGAGGAGCAGGTCGCTCGAGCGCATCAGGAGCGACGGGTCGTCGGGGTGGATCGCCAGGGCCTCCTCGACGAGCCTCCAGGCGCGCTGCCACCAGTAGAAGCGCCCCGCGGTGTCGGGCGCCTCGCCCACCAGGTCGTACGCGTAGACCGCGGCGAGGTGGTCCGCGGCGGCCGCGTTCTCCGGATCCAACTCGCGGATCGCCTCGTAGAGCGGCGGCACCTCCTCGACGCGCCCCTCGCGGAGGAGTCGCTCCGCGCGCAGGAACAGGAGATCCACCAGGGCGATCCGGAACCCGCCCATCGACGCGCCCATCGCGCGCAGCGCCCCCCCCCCTCCGCGTGCGGGGGGAGCCGGCGCCAGCGCGACGGCGAGCGCCAGGAGCGCGAGGGCGGCGGCGAGCAGGACCAGACGCTGCCTCACGACGACCGCCCCCGTGCCGGCTCCGCGCGCGTGGGCCACGCCACGACCAGCAGCGCGACCGCGGCGTAGACGAGGGGCGGCAGGAAGGCAGCGGGCCCCACGCTCTCGAGCGCGCGCCCCGCCGCGGGCTCGCCCAGCACGCCGAGCGCTTCGAGGTCGGGCGAGAGGAGCGCCGCGGTCGAGACGATCCGCAGTCCGAGCTCGTGGAGGCGTCCCGCGTCGGGCATCGCGAGATCCGGAAGCAGGAAGCGGAGTCCGCCCGCGACCGCGATCACGAACGACGCGGTCGTCGCCGTCGGGGCCGACGTCCAACGCGAGATCGCCACGGCCACGGGCGCGACGGTCGCCGCGGTCAGGCCGAGAACGAGCCCGGCCAGGAGCAGCGTCAGGAGGAGGGGACGCTCGCTCCCCAGGACGCGCGCCTCCTTCACCACCACGTCGACGCGTGGACCGCGGCTGGAGAGCGTGAAGGTGCGCGCGCCCGCGGGTAGCGCGATCGCGACCGGGGCGCCGCGGGGCAGGTGGGCCGTGCCTTGGGTCTCCTCCCCCGCACCGCGAATCGTCCACGCCAGCAGGAGGGGTTGCCGGGTGGCGTCCTCGGCACTCTCCTGCCCCGCGCCGAAGTAGATCGGCGAGACGACCAGCTCGAGCGTCGCCCCCTCGGCGACCGGGCCACCCAGGTCGAGCGTCGCCTCGGGCACCGACCGCCGCCCGCGCCCCACGCGCAGGCGCCCAGGCAGCTCGATCTCGCGGGCATCGCGAACGGACGCGTCGGGCAGCACCACGGGCAGGACGAACGCGAGGACGGCGCTGCCGGCCACCGCGACGGCGACCGCCAGCACCATGCCGGCCACGGCGGCCGACAGACGCCGCGCCGCCCCCGACGGCGCCAGGCTGGCGAGCCACACCTCGCGTCCTTCCGCGCGGTCCCCGGGCAGGAGACCGCCGGCCCACGCGGCCGTGGCAAACGCGACGAGACCGACGACGAGGAAGCTCGCGAGCATCAGGGTGGAGCGCGAGACGCCGTCGCCGCGCGTCGCCAGGAGCACCCCGAGGAAGACGATCAGCGACGCAGCCAGCGCGATCCGGCCGCCCCGGCCGCGTAGCAGCGCGCGGAGGTACCGGCCGACGAGCGCACCGAGTTCACGCATACGCATCACGCATCCGGCGCCGCTCTCAGCAACCCGGCGAGGGACGGCGAGGCGTCGCCCTCGAGGAGGTCATCCGTCCGCCCCTCTCGCACGACCGTTCCGCGCTCGAGGACGACGATGCGGTCGCAGGCCCCCTCGGCCGTGACCCGGTCGTGGGTGGACAGCAGCGTCGCACCGCCCTCCTCCCTGTGGACCGCCAGCAGCGCGAGGATCTCCTCCGTGCCGAGCGGATCGAGGCCGGACGTCGGCTCGTCGAGGACGAGCAGCGCCGGGCGGTGCACCCAGGCGGCAGCGAGCGCGAGGCGTCGCGCCATGCCGCGCGAGTACTCGTTCACCCGCCGGTCGCGAGCGGCCGGGTCGAGGCCGACGGCCTCCAGCGCCTCCTCGACGCGGCGGCGGCGCTCGCCGCGGGGCTTCACACCCTGGAGCGTCGCGAAGAGCGCGACGGTCTCGCGCCCGGTGAGGGACGAGAAGCGCCGCGCCTCCTCCGGTACGTACCCGGTGCGCGCGCGGGCCGTGCGGCGGCCCGCCGGCCCGCCGAAGACCTCGACCCTGCCGGCCGTGGGTCTCAGCAGCCCCAGGACCAGGTTCAGCGTCGTGCTCTTGCCGCTGCCGTTCAGGCCGAGGAGCCCCACGCACCCGCCGGGAGCGACCTCCAGGTCGAGCCGGACGAGCGCCCGCACGGCGCGCGCTCCGCGTCCGAAGGTCCGGGCCAGCCCCTCGGTCACGAGGACGGGGGACGAGGGGGGCGAGGCGGGCGACGAGGACACGTCCTGGGATTGTACGGACGGGCATCCCGAAATCATGTGACCGGTCGGCCCTCCCGCGCGGTCTCAGGACATGCAAGAGCCCCCCGCCGCCACCCTCCGCCGGCGTCACGTCGCCGTGCTCCTCGAGGCCCTCGTCTTCGGCGTGCTCGCCTTCCGCGCCACGGGCCGCCTCCCGCTCGCCGTGGAGGCACCACCGGAAGCCGTCCCGCGCGCGCCCCCGCCGCTGGCCGTCGACCTGGAGTCCGACCCGCCCGCGCGGCTGGAGCTGCTGCCGGGGATCGGCCCGGCCCGGGCCGCCGCGATCGTCCGCGAGCGGGAGGCGAACGGCCCGTTCGGGACGGCGGCCGACCTGGCACGGGTCCACGGCATCGGACCCGACACCGTCCGGCGCATCCGCGCCGCCCGCGAGGTCCGCCCACGCTTCGGGGTCAGGTGATCTTCCGCGCCTTTCGCGGCTGCCCACGCACGCGGGCGCGGGAGGCGGTCCTTCTGCGCCCGCCGGTAGCATCAGGCCATGCCCCTCGACCTCGACGCCCTCCGCCCCCACCTCGAACGCGCCCTCGAGGAGGACCACGCCCGATCCGACCTCACGGCGCAGGCCGTCGTCGAGGACGCCGAGCGGCGCGTGACGGCCGACGTGGTCGCGCGCGCCTCGGGAACGCTCGCCGGCCTCCCCCTCGCGGAGCCGATCTTCCGGCTGCTCGATCCCGAGGTCGTCGTCACGCTCCACTACGAGGACGGGGAGGGCGTCGGCGAGAACGCGAAGATCCTCACGGTCGAGGGCCGCGCTCGGGCGATCCTCTCGGCCGAGCGCACCGTGCTCGACTTCCTCGGCCACCTCTCGGGCGTCGCGACGCTCACCGCGGCCTACGTCGAGGCGGCCCTGGGGACCGGCGTCGACATCCTCGACACGCGCAAGACCACGCCGGGCTGGCGGGCGCTCGAGAAGTACGCCGTCGTGTGCGGCGGCGGCGTGAACCACCGCATGGACCTCGAGGACGCCGCGATGGTCAAGGAGAGCCATCTCTACGCCGCCTTCGGGCACACCGGACCGGACGCGATCCGCGAGGCCGCGCAGCGCTGCCGCGCCGCGCTGCCGGAGGGCCGGATCCTCTACGTCGAGGTCGAGAACCTCGCGGAACTCGACGCCGCGATCGATGCGGGCGCCGACGTCGCGATGCTCGACGGCTTCGACCTCGGCCTGATCCGGCAGGCGGTCCAGCGCATCCGGAAGGTCGCGCCGCCGCGGCCGAAGCTCGAAATCACCGGCGGCGTCACCCTGGAGACCGTGGGGGCCTACGCCGCGACAGGCGTCTCGCGAATCAGCATCGGCGCGCTGACCCACAGTGCTCCGCAGTTGGACGTGTCGCTGCGCATCCGGGGCGCAGGGCAGTAGCGGCATGAGCGAGCCCGACATCCAGGAGTCCGTGGCCCTGTACGAGGAGGGACTCACGGCCTTCCAGGAGCAGCGCGACGACGACGCCTTGCGCCTCGCCGACCAGCTGGAGGACAGGAGATACTCGGGCGCCTTCGAGGTGCGCGCCCTGGTCCTGGATCGTCAAGGCGACACGGAGGCGGCCGTCGAGTGCCTGGAGGAGGGCGTAGGCCACGCGCCGCAGACCTGGCTGCTGTGGCAGCTGCTGGGCAACTTCCGGTCCGATCTCGAGCGGTACGGGGATGCCCAGGCCGCGTACGAGGCGGCGTTGGCGTGTCCGGAGGTGGACACGGACTCCGTGAAGTTGAACCAGGCTGTCCTCCTCAGGCGCCTGGAAGAACACGAGCAGGCGCTCGCGATCCTCGAAACGATCGAGGATCCGCAGTTCCGCCTGAAGGTGGCCTCCGTCCGCCTCGGAAGCCTGTTCGACCTGGAGCGCTACGAGGAGGTCGCGGCGCTGGGGAAGGCCGCACTGGAGAGCGACGTCGGCGGGGAAGAACCCGATCCACGGTCGACGGCGCACATCCTGGGCGCCGTGGCGCTGGCCGGCCGGGCCACCGGGGAGGATCCGGAGACCACCCGGTCCCTCGCTCTCGAAGGCATCGAGTACGACCCGTACTCGGGCCACGCGCTCTGGGTGCTGCGCGAGGTGGAGCAGGCCTGTTCGGAAGACGCCAGGCTCTGGCGCGTCGGAATGGACGGACGGGACGCCCGGATGGACGGCATCGGGTTCTACGTCCTGCATACCGTCGTGGCCGACACCGCCTATGAGGCGTTCGAGTACGCACGCGAGATCGAGGAGACGAACGGCTTCGACGTCCTGGAGTTCGACGAGGCGGAGGAGGGCGAGGCCCGGCCGGACCTGCCCAAGGGCGTCTACAACCGTGGCTTGCGGTACACCTACGAGCGCGAGGAGTGATCCAGCAGCGCGGCGCAGAGATGGAGGCCCGGTACCGCGCCGTGCTCTGGGACATCGAGCGTCTGCATCCGCTCGGCGGAGTCGTGGGTCGTGTGAACGCCTCAGCGACCTCCGTCATGGGCGTGAGTGCCGATGCCCTTCGCCGGTCCTCACCCGGGCCCGGGTGAGGACCTGGACGCTGAAAAGGGAGGCCGAGCGGCGTGTTCGAGACACGCGACACTCGTCCGGGAGGATTGAACTCCGAGAGAGAAATGCGCGCCGTTGGCTCGGGCAGGAAGAACTGGATGTCTTGCGGCAGCCGCGCACGCGGCAGATCTGCGACCGTACTCTATGGCTTGATCGGGACGTGCAAACCGCAGGGCGTGAATCCCGAGGCGTGGATGCGAGATGTGATCCGCCGAATCCGTCGGCATCCAGCAGAACGAGTCGATGAGCTCACGCCCCGGAACTGGAAGTCGGCGCGGAGAGACTGATCCTGCGCTCTCGGCCCGAGAAGCGCCGCGCCGGCACGATCGCAAGCACCGCAATCAGCGAATGGGATGCGGTCACGCTTCTGGCGTCTCGTTGAGCTGCCAGAGGGCCTCGAACTCCTGTTTGAACACCGTGTGGAGGCGGGAGAGCCCGGGGAACTGCTGAAGCGGGCTGTCCTGGGTGCCCCGACCGAACATGTACTGCAGCACGAGCGCGGTCTTGTCCGTCAGGACGATCTGGAAGTGCGGCATGCCGGATCTCATCCTGCGGAAGCGGAAGTGCTCCCAGAGTTCCTGTCTCTCGAGGAAGTAGGCTGCCATGTCCTGGATCTGGATGCGCACCGCGCTCAGGTTCTGGGCCGGGAGCTCCGAGTTGATCATCGACTCGAGCGCCGGGTTCTCGGGCGTCATCAGCAAGACACGCGTGTCGATGCCCCGACAGTTCAACCCCTCGAGGATGTCGGCGGCATCCGGCTTGCCCCACGACTTGAGGGAGATGCCCATGAGGTAGCAGTACTCGTCCGCTGCGCGGACCGTCTCGAGGAACCGGGGCGCGTCGCCAAACTGCCTGGATTTCTCGTTGATGATGTAGGAGGCGAATCCACTTTGATTCAAGAGGCTCTTGTCATGGACGATGTCCGGTGGCGTGTAGTCCGGCTGGAGGAGTGCGCGGAGATGCGCCTCGACGATGGGTACGTACTTGTCCGTCTTGATGCTCTTGGGCATGAGGTCGTATTCGATGACGCGGTAGTCCTTCACGTCGAAGGGAATGGGCTCGCCTGCGATCTTCATGAGCACCAAGGGGCGGCGAGCCGCCTGCGCAATGGCGACCTCGTAAAACACGTTCGGGTTGTGTCCGCTCAGGTCCGCGACGCAGAACCTGGACTCCAGGATCGCGCGGATCATCTGGTCGGTGATCTTCCCCGGTTCCTTCATCGCGTCGGAGCGAACCGCTTCGATGCCCACGGCATCGCAGGCGGGCTTGATGATGTACTCCAGAACTGCATCCGCGTTCTCGCGGATCTCCGTGTTCGGCTGTCCGATCGGACTGATCACGAAACAGGTCTTGGACAGATCGCGCATGCAACCCCCTGAGTCTCCCTCACCGGGAGAGCAGCGTATGAGGAGTTCAATCCCCCCGGACGAGTGTCGCGGGTCTCGAACACGCCGTTCGGCCTCCCTTTCAGCGTCCAGGTCCTCACCCGAGCCCGGGTGAGGACCGCCGAGGGGCAGTGTATCGGCTGCGTGGACCGCCCGGAAGGGGCAGGGACCACGGCAGAGCAGAGCGCGCTCGTCCCTCCCCGATCCGAGAGCCTCACGACCTACCCCTGCAGACTGCTTGCCGATGGGGCCTCGTGGTTCGAAGGGCGAGACGAGGCCGCGCTCACGTCGATGCCTACGGCTGCGGTCGATGACGACCGGGTCCGTGATCCACGCCACGATCACCATCGACCCCCTCGACTCCCTCGTCCTGCCGCCCCGCGGTGGCGGGGCGATGCTCGGTCCGCCCCGGGGCAGGTGAGAATTGTCCCGTCGCGTCCGCGGCCGAAACTTGGTAGAGATGGGGGGCCGGGCTTCGGCCCTCATGGCACGGAGCCGGTGTGGGGAGGCGCCCATGGTCACCATCCGCGTCGTCTTGATCGCCCTCGCCGCCCTCAGCCTCGCATCCCTCTGCCTGTTGGTGCTGGCCGACGAGGCGGAGGAACCGAAGCAGGCGGACTGGCGGGTGCTGGCAAAGCTCTCTGCTCAGTTCGTGGGGGACTTCGATTCCCAGGGAAAGTTCACGCGCGGCGGCGGCGCCTACATGGGGGCGTACAGGGCGTGGAAGACGGCGTTCGTGCCATTCTGGGCGGAGTTCAGAAAGCGGTACGGAGACACGTGGGAGAGCGTGGAGAAGCACTTCTCCGGGCTGGACAAGCCGAAGGGCGTGCCGCAGCCGATCGCCTACGTGTTCCGGACCGCGTCCCGCGTCGACGTCGACAAGCACGAGAGCCAGATGGCGGCGTGGGCAGAGAAGTACGCGAAGCAGCAGCACGCGAGCTGGAAGCGCATGTACGACCAGGACCACGAGAACGTGGAGGTCATGATGCGCCAAGCCGATCGGTCCGCGGCGTTCATGAAGCTCGCCGCGCGGCTGAATCCGGCCGGCGACTACGCCGCGGGCATCCAGGCGGGCAACGAGGCGGTGGAGAAGACCCTTCCGAAGTACATGGCGCAGCTGAAGGACAAGACCTGGCCCGCGCCGAACGCCTCGTTCGAGGGTGCGGACACGCCCGACGCGCTCGCCGCGGCGGCGCTGGCGTTCCTCCGCGCACACCCCGACTGGACGGCGCCCGAGTTCGATGACACGCACGTGCCGGTAGTGGCCGTCGTGAGCGGGGACGGGTGGAAGGTCTCGAAGACGGACTGGCTGACGGGCACGCCGCTGCAGTACAGCATCCAGATGCTCGTGGCGTTCACGGGCGAGAAGCACGCGGACCTGGCCTACTGCTACGCCATGGAGTTCTACACGGCGCAGGGCGCCGGCGTGAAGCAGGCGCTGCCGTTCGCGTACGCCAACTCGCGGCAGTTCGAGTGCTACCGCATGCTGCGCGAGAAGCTGCCCGAGTGAGTGCCTCCCGGAACACGGAACCGCTCTGCGATCATCTCCCCTCCGGGCCAAGGTCGTGACTCGACGGGATCGGTGGATGGCCATTTGTGGCGTCGCCGTCCTCGGCGTGCCCGGTGGCATCTTCCGGGCCAAGCAGCGTCGAGAGGCGGAGAGACGCGAGGAGAGCGACCGGATCGCAGCGCGGGCGTAGAAGGAACTCGATCCCCCGGGACGAGCGTCGCGGGTCTCGAACACGCCGTTCGGCCTCCCTTTCAGCGTTCGGCGTCCCGGTCATCGCCCGGGCCCGTGCGACCACACCTCGTGCCGTGTTCACGCTGGGTAGGCCCCGCCCCCGCCTGGCCATCCCCGCGGAAACCCGCCTGGCCACCTGCCTGGACAGGCGGGCGTCATCTCCTCGCAGTTGTTCGCATCTCGTTGCAGTGGAGCTGAGCGGGGGCCGAGGCGCGCCGAAGCCCTGGATCAACCAGATTCACTGCGAGAAGGTGCATCCACAGGCAAAGACCTGCAGCGAACGACGTGGAGGAGTGGAGCCCCCGATCGGGCTCGAACCGACGACACTCAGCTAGGGAACCTGAGCGCCCACCATGTCAAGTTGCGGACAGGCCGAGACTTACGGTGAAGCCGGAAACGACCTGTGACGCCGGTCGAGACGGTCATGTGACCGCACGCTGCACCTCGCCGCGCTTGCCGACAGGGTGGGCACCGGACTCATGCATTCTCCCGTGCGTACAATGCCCCCATGACCTTCGACCGAATCACATTCGATCCCGAGATCATGGGCGGTCGAGCCTGCATCCGCGGGATGCGCATTCCGGTCTCGATCCTCGTCCGACAGATTGCCCACGGCGCCACCGTGGACGAGGTGCTCGCCGACTACCCCGACCTCGAGGCGGCCGACGTGGAGCAGGCGCTCCAGTACGCAGCTTGGCTGACATCCGAGCAGATCCTCGCCGGGTAGGCCATGCGCTTCCTGGCCGACATGGGCGTGTCTCTCCGCGTGGCCGAGCACCTGCGGCACGCCGGTCACGACGTCGTTCACCTGCGTGACGAGGGTCTCCAGCGTCTCCCCGATGTGTCCGTCTTTCAGAAGGCAGTCGATGAGAAGCGCATCGTGCTGACGTTCGATCTGGACTTCGGTGAGATCGCCGCTCACTGCAAGGGACCGTGGGCGAGCGTCGTCCTCTTTCGACTCGCAAATGCCCGAAGCGAGCACATGGCTGACCGACTCGATGTGGCTCTGGCGGGTGCGGCCGATGCGCTGGAACGAGGCGCGGTCGTGGTCGTCGAGGAGGCGCGCTGTCGCGTGCGCAACCTACCCATCGAGCCCTCCAGATGATCCTCGCGCACGTAAAGCAAGCCGAACTGTGAGTACGACCTTCTGCACATCCTGTTCGGGTTCTCGACGCCAAGGGTAGTGCGGTCGTCCTGCGCACGCTCGTTCTACGTCCCGCCACACCGCACCCTCGGTAGACATCGCGCAAGCCCCGGCAACGCACCTACGACCGCCGCCTCGTGCACCTTGTCCAGCAGACGGGCGACGCAACGATCGCGGCCCGCACCTCCATTCCCTTGCCCTGCCCCCCCGGGGTGCCGGAGCGGCGCCGCTCGGTCCAGCTTCCGGTGGCCAGATCGAGGGGCCCCGCATGCAGAAGGCCGATCGACCGCCGCTGTCGAGTACGCGACGCCTTCGTGCGGAAGGTCGTGACACGCCGCGCTGCTCGACGCGGCTACTTCTTCAGCTCGATCTCGAGCCGCGTCGTCTTGCCCGCTTCGATCTCCACGTTACGCGCCTCGACGGGCGCGTAGCCGGGGACGTCGTTGAAGGTGACGCGGTAGACGCCGGGCTCGGTGACCCAGACGAGGTAGGCCCCGTCGCGCTCGGTCCACCCGCGGGGCTCGCCCGCACCACCGACCGGTGTCACCTCCCCCACCCACTCTTCCCGAACGGGAATCGGGGCATCGCCATCGCGCAAGACGATCGCCACGGTGCCCGACGGCAGCACCCGGAGCGTCGCTTCCGCGCGCTGTCCCGGCGAGACGTGCAGGTGCTGGTCCTCACCCGAGTGCCAGTCGCTGTACGTATGGAGGACGATAGGACCGGGCGGCACCTCGAACTCGGCCGAGTCACTGCCTTCCGGAACTTCGACCTGGTTCAGGCTGAAGCTACGAACGCCCTCGGGGGGGGCCATCCACCAGAACAGGGAGCGTAGCTCGGACGTGTTGCCCTCGGGCAGATCGACGATGCGGACGACGAGCGTCGCGGGCGCGCCGATGTCGACGAGGAGGTCCCTGTCCCCCGAGTCGGGCACCAGGATGCCCACCTGGTATCCGATCGGATACACCCTGGCGTGGTACCGGCAAGCGGGCACACGCCCCATGTCGAATCGATAGGTGCCGGGCACTCCGGCGACGGGGGTGAGCGCGAGGTTCCCCCACAGACCGAACGAACGCGTGAACCGCTCCCCTCGTACGAGCGGGCCGACGTGCGAGAGGGTGAGATTGACCTTCTCCACGGCCCACGCCGGATCGAGGCGCAACACACCCGAGGCGGACACGAGACCTACCTCGCGTGGCGCCTGGAGATCGAGCGTGACGTCCACCCGAGCACCCGCTTCGACCGTGCACCGAGCCTCGGCCAGCGTCTCTCCCTCGCCCCACCACCCTCCGAGTTGGGCGCGCACCAGGTAGCGCCCGGGGCCGATCTGCCCGATCGGCCCTGTCGCGACGTGCTCGGGCGATAGATCGAGGT
>JAUXCH010000713.1 GCA_030618975.1 Planctomycetia bacterium | reverse complement strand
CCACCATCCGTCGACCGGTTGAAGTACACCTTGCGTTCGCCGGATCGTTCGTCGACGTACGCAGCGAAGACGCTCTCATCCGAGCAGCAGATCGTCGGATTGTCACACATCGAGAGGGGAATCTGCGCTTCGTTGACCCGCAGGTCTTCCGAGTGGAAGTCCGGCTCGAAGGGAATCGGACCGTCTACGGTGACCAACGCAGACTTGGAGGTTCCCTTGCGCGAGTCCGGCAGGATTACCGTGACCGTGGCGGCTTCCGTGCCCGAGACGCCGCACGGAATCGTCGTTCCCAGGATTTGGGATGCCGAGTCGATCGTTCCCTCGAACTCGATACGCGTCGAGGTGCCGCCCAGAAACGGCGTTCCCTCGACTGCCGTCAGCCGGACGGTGGCCGCTCCATCTAGCGGGGCGAACCCCGAACCCGTCACCGTGAAGTCCGTCGGTTCCTCGGAGTCGATCGTGCCGGGCGCGAAGCCGGTGACCGTGGGAGTCGGCCCGGGTCCGGGCCCGGGCTCGTCCGGATCCCAACTTCCACCACCGCAGGCGACGGCGAAGCACGCCAGGAGAACGCAGATTGAGACACGCGTCGGAATGCCAGATCTCACGGGTCACCCTCCTTCCGGGAGGCGTCGATGGCAGGTACGGCCTGCGCCCCCGGGACCTGCGCGACATCATGCCCGCACGTTGCCCCGCACGCAACTTCGCCCCCTCGTCTCCGCGGCTCGTCCCCCGTGCGGGCTCGAAGCAGAATCCCACCTCACCCACGGTCCCCCCGGCCGCTGCCCCGCCGGATAGCCTGCCGGGATGGACATCGTCGACATCCACTCCCACTTCTTCTCCCGCCCCTTCTTCGACACCCTGTCGGGAGGGGACGACGCGAAGCTCGAAGCGGTCGCCTCGCAGACCGGCATCGAACTGCCGCCCCACGAGGTGGCCAGCCACCTGGCCCGGTGGCTGGCCGACCTGGACGCGAAGGGTGTCGACCACCTGCTGACGTTCGCGAGCCTGCCGGAGGAGGTTCCGGCGGTGAAGGAGGCCGTCGGGCTGGCCGGAGGACGGCTCTCCGCTTGCGCGCTGGTCAACCCGAAGGCGCCGCCGACCGTCCAGGCCGCGTTGGATCCGGCCTTCTGCGGGGTGCTGCTCTTCCCCGCGATGCACCACTTCCACGTCGGCGAGGCCGACGACCTCCTCGGCACGCTGGAGGCGCGCGGCGCGCTCGCGTTCGTCCACTGCGGACTGCTCGTGGTGAAGTTGCGCGACCTGCTGGGCCTGCCCAGGCCGTACGACCTGTCCTACGCCAATCCGCTCGACGTCATCCCGGCCGCGAATCGGCACCCCAACGTGAGGTTCGTGATCCCGCATTTCGGCGCGGGGTTCTTCCGCGAGACCCTGATGGTGGGTACGCAGTGCGAGAACGTGTACGTCGACACGTCCTCGACGAACAGCTGGATCCGAACGCAGTCGCGAGGAACGACGCTGGGCGACGTCTTCGCCCGGGCGCTGGACGTGTTCGGGCCCGAGCGGATCCTCTTCGGCACGGACTCGAGCGTGTTTCCGGCCGGGTGGAGGAAGGAACGACTCGACGAGCAACGCGCGATTCTCGACGACCTCGGTCTGCCCCGCGTCGAGCAGGAGAAGATCTTCGCCGGCAACGCCCGGGCGATCCTGCCCTGAGGCCCGGTCACGTCCGTCACGCCTCAGCTGACTTCTCAACTGACGAGGCGGTTGGGGGGGGGGGGGGCGGCGGACCGATCTGCACCCAGGAGTCCTGGGCCGATTTGTCTCGCATTCCCCCAACCCGGAAGCCGGGGGAGCGAGGATGCGAACCCTGAGCCTCGATCGGCGGTGAACCCGATCTGTTCCCTGCGACGCAGCGACTGCGGCTAGACTGCATCCATGAAGCCTCGGATCTACACGGACACTTCGGTCCTGGGCGGCTGTGAAGACGACGAGTTCCGCGAGCCGTCCCTCCGCTTGCTCGAAGCGTTCGTCAGCGGCGAGTTGACTCTGGTGCTGTCCGAGCTCACTCTCCGCGAACTCGAGACCGCTCCCCCACGTGTCAAGGCGGTCGTTCCGCGAGTGCCGCGGGCGCACATCGAGTCCCTCCCCCTGTCATCCGAGGCGGAGGAACTCGCGGCAGCCTACATCGATGACGGCGCCGTCGGGCTACGTATGCGCGCTGACGCCCTACACATCGCCCTCGCCACGGCGGCTCGAGTCGACGTCCTTGTCAGTTGGAACTTCAAGCACATCGTCAACCTCAAGCGAATCCACGCATACAATGCCGTCAACCTCAAGAGAGGTTATCCCCTTCTCGAGATCCGAACCCCTCGGGAGGTTCCAGGCGATGAGTAGTCCCTCCTCCAAGACTTTTGATTGCGTCCAGAGCATGCGCCGGATTCGGGACGAGATCAGCGCAGAGATCGCAGACATGACCTACGACGAGCTGGCCCGGTGGCTCCGAACGCGCCAGTACTCGGATCCGTTCCTGCAGCAGCTGGCGGAGAAGGCGGCCCAACGAGCCGATGCAGCGGACCGCCCTGCGGCCGGCCGCTGAGCGAAACGTCAGGCTCGTCCATACCGGGATGATGGGTAGGATGTGCCCACCATGTCGGACATGCATGAGTTCCTGCGGAAGGCGCTGAGGTTGTCGCCAGAGGCGCGCGCAGCGATTGCCGGTTCGCTTCTCGATCGTCTGGACGAGCGACTGGACACTGACGCGCTTGCCCGGTGGGAGGATGAAGTCGGCAAGCGTCTGCGCGAGCTGGACTCTGGTGCTGTAGCTCCCGTTCCCTGGTCCGAGGCTCGACGGGTCATCGCCGGCGAGTGAGCACGGCAAGTGAGCGTTGGCCGTAGCGTCGAGTTCCATCCGGCTGCAGGTGTCGAGGGTTAGCTGCCAAGACCCAGCGTCTCGTCGAGGTGCGCCGCGAGGGCGTTCAGGCTCGCCGGGTCGAAGCAGGGGACGTTGCGGGCGGACGCCGCTGCGGCCGACCGGCCCCCGGTCGGCGCGACGACGGCGAGGATGGGCCCGCGGGCCTCGTCGAGGTAGGCCACCTCGT
>JAUXCH010001017.1 GCA_030618975.1 Planctomycetia bacterium | reverse complement strand
TTCCGCTCTTCCTTCCCCCGATCCGCGCTGTGGTGGTCGCCCTCGCGGCGACCGCGGGCGCTGCCCCTCTCGATCACGCGCGACGACTTCGAGACCCTGTGGACGGCCATCCACGCGGAGTGCGAGCGGCTCGGCATGGCGATCCTGACGGGTCACACGGGGCGCTACGAGGGCTGCGAGTACCCGATGATCGGCGGCGCCACGGTGCTCTGCATCGGCGACGCCGACAAGTACGTCGCCCCGACGATGGCCCGGCCCGGCGACAAGGTCATCGTCACGAAGGGCGCGGCGATCGAGGCGGCCGGGCTGTTCGCGGTGACGTTCCCGGACCGGCTCGCCGCGGCCCACGGCGAGGCATTCGCCAAGGAGGCCGAGGAGATCTTCTGGCAGATGTCGGTCGTCGAGGACGCGCTGACCGCCGTCGAGGTGGGCGTGCGGGACGACGGCGTCACGTCGATGCACGACGCGACGGAGTGCGGGGTGTGGGGCGGACTCGTGGAGGTGGCCCAGGCGTCGGGCGTCGGGATGATCGTCCAGAAGGAGGCGATCCTGTTGCAGGACGCCGTGCGAATGATCTGCGAGCACTTCCGGATCGACCCGTACACCTCGATCAGCGAAGGTCCGCTGATCGTGACCGTCCGCCCGCATAAGGCCGTCGAGGTTCTCGCGCGCCTGGCCGACAAGGGCATCCCGGCGACGGAGGTCGGCGAGGTGCTCGACGCCGCGGCGGGGATCCGCGTGAGCGAGGGCGGACGGGAGCGCGACCTCGCCCATCCCAAGGTCGATCCCTTCTGGGCGGCATTCGGGAAGGCGGCCTCGGAAGCGTGAGCGCCGCGCCGGCCCCCGACGGTTTCTCCGCGTCGCTGAGGCGGCGGACGGACGACCTTTGGCGAGAGATCCACGACCATCCCTTCGTGCAGGGCCTCGGCGACGGAAGCCTCTCGCGGGAGCGCTACGCCTTCTACCTCGGTCAGGACTACGCCTACCTCGTCGACTACGCCCGGGCCATGGCCCTGGGCGCCGCCCACGCCGACGACCTGGAGGGCCTGTGCTTCTTCGCCGAGCAGGCGCACCTCACCCTCACCCAGGAGATGGCGCTCCACCGGCGCGTCGCGGCCGCGTACGACCTCACGGAGGCCGACCTCCTGGCCGTCGAGCCCCACCCCGTGTCCGTCGCCTACGGAGAGCACCTGATCGGCACGGCCCGCCGGGGCCGGGAAGCCGAGCTGATCGCGGCGCTCCTCCCCTGTGCGCTGGGCTACGTCGAGATCGCGAGCCGGCTTGCGGCGCGGGTGCTGCCCGACGTCCCCGCCTACCGGGCGTGGATCGAGACGTACACGTCGGAGGGCATGGTCGCGATGGCCGACTGGCTCGTGCGGCGTCTCGACCGCGCGGCCGAAGGGGTGGACGAGGCGACCAATACGTGTTTCCTCGACCTCTACCGGACGAGCGTCCGGATGGAGCTCGCCTTCTTCACGATGGCCTGGGAGGTGGGTGGCGCCTCCTGACG
>JAUXCH010000779.1 GCA_030618975.1 Planctomycetia bacterium | reverse complement strand
TCCTGCCCCCATGACAAGCACTGCTGGGAGCCCCCGGCACGGGTATGGTGTGGGGATGGCCTCCGGAATCCGCCCGCATCCCGCCCCGACCCCGGTTCCGTCGAGCCCGGTGCTGGAGGGCGTCCTTTGAGCACGTCCCGACGCGGCGTGGTGGTGCTGGGCGCCACGGGCTCGGTGGGGACGGCGGCCGTCGACGTCCTGCTCGAGGATCCCACCCGGTGGCGGATCCGCGGTCTGGCCGCAGGTCGCCGGGGCCCCGAGCTGCTCACCCTCGGCCGGCGACTCGAAGCGAGCGTGATCGCGCTCGTCGACGAGCAGGCGGCCGAGGACCTGAAACCCTCGCTGCGCGCGGGGGACCCGGAGCTGCGCGTCGGCGAGGAGGGCCTCCTCTCCCTCCTCGCGCTCGAGGGCGTGGACGTCGTGCTCCAGGGCATCAGCGGCGCAGCGGGTCTCGACGCGAGTCTCGAGACGGTCCGCAGGGGCCACCGCCTGGCGCTGGCCAACAAGGAATCCATGGTCGTTGCCGGCCCGCTGATCCTCGAGGAGGCGAAGCGCACGGGCGCCGAGATCCTGCCGGTCGACAGCGAGCATAGCGCGCTCTACCAGTGCCTGCACGCGGGCCGGGCGGAGGAGGTTCGGCGCCTGATCCTGACCGCGTCGGGCGGCCCCTTCCGGGGGCGGCGGGCCGATCAGATCCGGGACGCGACCCCCGCCGACGCGCTCGACCACCCGACCTGGAGCATGGGGGAGCGCATCACGATCGACAGTGCGACCCTGATGAACAAGGCGCTCGAGGTGATCGAGGCGCGCTGGCTCTTCGACGTCGAGCCGGAGCGGATCGACGTCGTCGTACACCCCCAGTCGATCGTGCACAGCATGGTCGAGTTCGTCGACGGCTCCGTCATAGCGCAGATGGGGCCTCCCGACATGCGGGGGCCGGTTCGTTACGCCCTCTCGTGGCCGGAGCGCTCTCCGTCCACGAAACCCGTGTTCGACGTCTCCGACTACGCCCGCCTGACCTTCGAGGCCCCGGACCGGGAGACCTTTCCCGCCCTGGACCTCGGGTTCGAGGCGGCTCGCCGCGGGGGTACCGCGGGCGCCGCCCTGAACGCCGCCGACGAGGTCGCCGTGCGGCGATTCCTCGACGGTGACCTCTCCTTCCCCGACATTACTGCGCTCTGTTCGTCCGCCCTGGCGGCACACCCGTTCACCCCCCACCCCACGCTCGCAGACCTCGAGCGCGTGGATGCCTGGGCGCGGTGCGAGGCCAAGACCCCATGCTGAGCCCCCTGATCCTGTCCCCCCTGGCAGCCGGCACGTCGGTCGCGATGATGATCCTCGGCGTCGGCTTCCTCATCTTCGTGCACGAGCTGGGCCACTACCTCGCCTGCCGTCTCACGAAGACCCGTGTCGAGACCTTTTCGATCGGCTTCGGAACCCGCCTCTTCGGATGGGAGAGCCGGCCCGGCGAGCCGCGTCGCTTCACCGTGGGCCGGCGACGCCTCGATCCGGCCGAGAACGCCATGGACTTCCGCTTCGCCCTCGTCCCACTCGGCGGCTACGTGAAGATGGCGGGCGAGAACCCCGGCGAGGAGCGCACGGGATCAGCCGACGAGTTCCCCAGCAAGCCGATGTGGGCCCGCGTCTTCATCATCAGCGCCGGCGTCCTCATGAACGCGCTCGTCGCGTGGCTGCTCTACTTCATAGCGTTCAGCGGGAAGATCGAGCAGATGCCCGCGATCATGGGCGAGGTCGACCCGGGTGGCGCAGCGTGGGAGGCGGGCATGGAGCCCGGCGACCGCGTCCTCAGCATGGACGGCACGCGCACGCGTTCGTTCAAGGACCTCCAGATGGAGACGGTCTTCCTCGATCCCGGCGAGACCGTGCCGGCCGTCGTGGAGCGAACGGGCCAGCAGCAGACCCTGCGCGTGACCCCCCGCTACGACGACGAGATCGGGGCGATCCTGCTGGGGGTCAGGCCGGCCAAAGCGCTGACCCTGACGCAGGGAGACCAGAAGATCGAGATCGGCCCCACGGACCTCGCCCGCGTCGACGGGGTGCCCGTCCGGGGTGGGTCCGGCGTGAGTCTCCTCCTCTCCCGGGCGCTCCAGGGTGGGGTGCAGCCGACCGTGACGCTGGAGACCGCGGACGGGACGAAGCACCTGCTCACCTGGCGGGCCGGCGAAGCCGCCCCCCCGGGGACGAAGCCTATCTACAAGATCGGCATCGAGCCCTACGCCCAGCCGACCGTGAAGGCCGTCCGCGGCGCCGGAGCCCGGACCTTCCAGCCCGGCGACCGCCTCGTCGCGGCTCTGTCGGGCGCCGAACGACACGCGATCACCAGTCCGAGCGACGCTACCCACCTGCCCTGGCGCGCGCCGATCGACCACCTGGAGATCCTGCGCGGGCCCGAGACGCTGACGATCGCGATCGAGGGTCAGACCTCCGAAGCGCTGTACCGCTCGCTCCTGGACCTGAGCCTCGACTGGCCGCAGGGCGCATCCGTCAGGCCGCTCGCGGAAGGCGTGGTGTCGAGCGGGCCCGACGGCCTCCTCTACCGCTACCCCAGCATCCCGAGCGTGGACGCGGGTCTCCGCGCCGGCGACCGCATCCTCTCGATCGACGGACGCGACGTGAAGGACTGGGCCGACGTCCTCACCGCGGTAGGCAACGTCGACTCCGTCGACCCGAT
>JAUXCH010000189.1 GCA_030618975.1 Planctomycetia bacterium | reverse complement strand
CGTCCGACGGCATCGGCGGCTGGTCGCCCGGGGAGAGCGGGGCGTCCGGGAGGTCGCCGTCGTCCGGGCTGCCGTGGGCCCGGTCCTCGCTCGGCGGCTCGGGTGCCGTGGGTTCCTCCGGTTCGTCGGGCGGCGGGAGGTAGTCGTCGGGCGCGTGGCGAAAGTCGCCGATCGACGCCGTGGAGACTTCGAAGATCCAGTCGTCGTCCACGCGGCGGACGTAGAAGCCCTCGCTCGGCTCGCCCTCCTGGGTGGCGGGCACCTCGGCGCCGACGAGCAGGACGTACTTGGGCACGTCGCCGGCGCCCGTGGGCTGCTTGCCGAACACCGCGATGCGGTAGGCCGGCTCGGCGAAGCCGAACTTCTCGTCCCCCGCCTCGCCGGCGGCGCGCGCGGCGACCTTCCGGAACCGCATGCCGGTGAAGGTGCGGATCAGGCCCTCCACCTTGTACTTCCCCGGTTCGCCCGGCTTGGGCGCCACCATCGTCCAGACCCTCTCGGTGGCGGGTTCGCCCGCGGTGGGGTCGACGTCCTCCGGCGCGCCCTCCTTCGGCTGCCCCTCCTTCGGCTTCATAGCGCGCTCCTCGCGAACGAAGGAGAGGATCGTCTTCTCGTCGCGCTGGTGGACGTCGATGCGCTCGACGCCGGGCATCGTCAAGCCGGACCAGAGGCCGGCCTCGGTCCAGGCGTCGGGGTTCAACCGCACGTCGCTGGCCGAGAGGTTGTAGGCACGGACGACGACGGGCTTGCCGTCGTCCTTCTCCCCCTTCGAACGCAGGCGCACGAAGGAGTCGGGCCAGCCGGCCGACTTGCCGAGGTGGAAGTCCGCGAGCGGCTTTCCGCCCTCGCCCAGGACCTCGACGTGGAGCCAGCCGTCGGTGCCGGTGTAGTCGTCGAACGTCTCGACGCGCTCGGTGATGAACTTCTTGCGACGGGCACCCTGCAGGTCCTCGAGGAAGCGGCTCACCTTGTCCGGGTTCGCGGGATAGCCGAAGGAGCTGGCCAGCGCCCAGCCGGCCTCGCCCTCGCGCTGGATGCGGAGCGGCTCCTCCTGCGCGTCGTTGCCGTCGGCCGGAACACGCTCGAGGAGCACGGTGCGCACGTCCGCGGCCTTCAGGTCCGGGAAGAGCACGGGCCAGGCCTCTTGGGTCACCGCCGAGGTGGCGGACGGACGGAAGAGGAGGAAGGCGACGAGCAGGACCGCGAGAAGGCCGAACACCAGGTTCCTGCGATTGAGGCTCTCGATCTGGGTCATGACTGGTACCTGCGAACGATGAACACGACGATGCCGGCGAGGAGCACCAGCAGGGGAACGCCCAGGACGTTGAGCCACTTGAGGAGGCTCTGTTCCTCCGGCTCGACCTTGTCGATGGTGCGGGAGGCGGGCTCCCGCGCCCGGAGGGTCAGAAGATCCTCGGACCCGCTGAGCCAGTCCACGATGTTGAGGATGAAGTCGATGCCGGCGCGGCCGATCACTCGGGTCATGCCGTCGTCGACGATCTCCGCGTCCGTGAGGACCACGAGGAGGCCCTGGCCCTCGTCGAGGCGGGGCGGCCCGTCCTCTTCCACGGGTTCCTCGTCTCCTTCGTCGGACCCGGGGGCCTCTTCCCCCGCGTCCTCGGCCTCGTCGCCGGTCTCCTCCTCGCCGGGCGCCGGACGGCCCTTCCAGAAGGAGACCATCGGACCCTCGACGTGAACCATCAGCGGGATCGCGGACTCGAGGTCCTCTTCGGTCAGGTGTCGGTTGTCCTCGTCGGCGTGGTCGAGGCCGATCAGATCCTGGCGGCGATAGCCCGCACCGGAGGTCGCGGCGAGCACGGTGACCTCGCGGCCGGCCGCGGCGTGGCGCGCCTCGTCGATCGAGAGCGCGGCCGGCCAGAAGAGCGGCACCTGGTCGAACCCGCGCGTGGCGGGGTTGTCCTGGTTCACGCCGCGCCGATCCTCTTCGCCCTCGCGCTGGAAGCTCCTGAGAAGAGGCCAGTAGTAGTAGTTGATCCTCTCGACCAGCGTTCCGATGCGCGTGCGGATCTGGCGCGGTCGCATCTGGAACGAGCGGAAGTCGCCGACGACGCCGCTCTCCACCGTCAGGCCGAGGTGGGCGAGCCACTCCTCGAAGCCGGAGGACTCGGCCTGGGTGGGAGGCGCCTGGAACAGCGGCGCGTGGACGGGGTCGAGGAGGACGAAGGCCTTGCCGCCGCGGAGCAGGAACTGCTCGAAGTGGTAGACCTGCTGCTCCTCGGAGTCCATGGGCCCCACGACGAGCAGCACGTCCACGTCGGGCGGTACGGGGTCGTCGAGCGAGAGGTGCGACCTGAGGCCGGCGCCGAGGTGTTCGCGGAGGAGGTGCTCGATCGCGTTGAAGCGACCGGTCGGGGCCCCACCGAACGGGTTCGTCGGAGGGCGCTCCGCGACGAGAGCGATGACCACGTCGTCGGTCCGCGTCATGCGCTGGAGGCGGCTGATGACCTCGTACTCGAACCGCGGCCCGATCTGGAGGAGCTGCTCCACCGGCTCCTTCTCGTCGCCGATCTCGATGAGGAGGCTGCTGTAGCCCTTGGTGGTGCGGATCTCGCCTTCCTTGCGCGCTTGGTACTCGTAGGGCTGCACGCCCGCGTCCTCGACCTCCTGCTTGCCGTCCTCCTTCTCGAGGTCGACCCACCGGACGCCGAGTTGGCCTTCGGCGACGGCCTTCATCTCGCGGAGGAGCGACTCGATGTAGCGGCGCTGCGTCTCGGCCTGCTCACCGGGCACGTTGTGCCAGAACACGCGGATGGAGGCCGGGTCCTCGAGGGAGGAGAGCACGCGCTTCGAGGCGTCGGTGAGGGTGTAGAGGCCGTCCTCGGTGAGATCGACGCGCGAGCTGGTTCGCGCGGCCGCGACGTTGAGCAGCACGAGCACGACGAGGAGGAGGAGCGCGCTGAGGCGCGAGAGCGAGAGGATCGTACGGCTTCGGGAGAGCATGGCTACCGGTACCTCCCGTTCTCGACCGTCACGGCGTTCAGGTAGAGAAAGAAGCCCATGAAACTGACGAAGTAGAGGATGTCGCGCAGGTCGACGACGCCGCGCCCGAGCGAGTCGTAGCGCGAGGCCACGGAGATCTGCGCGCACGCGGTGCCGAGGTCGCCACCGACACGGGCAGCGACGAACCCGAGCACGACGAGCACGAAAGAGAAGACGCCGGCCACGAGGAAGGCGACGATCTGGTGGGCGGTCAGGGCCGAGACCCACACGCCCATGGCCAGCAACGCGCCGCCCAGGAGCAGGGCGCCGAGGTACCCACCGATCACGGGCCCCCAGTCGAGGTCGCCCAGGTTGGAGACCGTGATCGGGATGGCGAGCGTCGCCACCAGGCAGAACAAGAGCAACGTCCACGCGGCGAGGAACTTGCCCAGCACGATCTTCCAGGACTTCACCGGCAGGGTGAGGAGGACCTCCAGCGTGCCGCCGCGTGCCTCCTCGCTCCACAGGCGCATGCTGATCGCCGGCACGAGGAAGATGAAGACCCACGGCAGGACGCCGAAGAAGTTCTCCATCCGGGCCTCGCGGTAGAGGAAGAAGTCGCCCAGGAAGAAGAACCACCACGCCATGTAGGCGGAAAAGATGATGGCGAGCACGTAGGGGATCGGGCCCACCAGGTAGGACCGCATCTCCTTGCGATAGACGCTGAGCATGTCAGACCTCCTCCCCGGCGGGGACGGCCGGGGCGGCGTCGGCGTCGGTCGCCGGCGCGGGTTCTGGCTCGGGCGGGTCTCCGCGCAGCGTGAGGTCCGCGAAGACCTCCTCCAGGCTGGGGACGTGCACGGTCAGGTTGCGGAGCGGGAGTCCGGCCGTGGTAGCGGTCGCGGCGAGACCCTCGAGCAGCGCCGGATCCACGGGGCCTTCGGGAACGGGCACGCGGACGCGGACGTGATCGGCGTCCGAGGACACGGACTCGATCTCGACCGCGTCGTCGCCCGCGAACGCGCGGCGCGCCGCCTCGGCCTCGGCGCGCAGGACCAGGAGGGCGGCGGGACCGCGGCGGGCGAGGTGCTTGAGGTCGGCGACGGTCCCGTCCGCGACGAGCCAGCCCTCGTGGACGAAGAGGACGCGGTCGCAGACGGCCTCGATCTCGGAAAGGATGTGCGTGGAGAAGATGACCGTGTGCTCCTCGCCCAAGCGGCGGAGCAGATCGCGCATCTCCGCCTGCTGGTTCGGGTCGAGACCGGAGCTCGGCTCGTCGAGGATCAGGATGTCGGGCTCGTGCAGCAGGGCCCCGGCCAGGCCGACGCGCTGGCGGTAGCCCTTCGAGACGGTCCCGACCAGCCGGCTCTCCACGCCCCGGAGTCCCGCGACGTCCACGACCTTCTCCACGGCGACGGATGCGTCGCTGCCGCGGAGCCCGTGCATGCGCGCGACGAACTGGAGCGTCTCGCGCACCCTGAGGTCCAGGTACTGCGGGTTGCCCTCCGGCAGGTACCCGATCCGGCTGCGGCAGGCGATCGGGTCCTCGACCACGTCCCGGCCGGCGACGAGGGCCGTCCCGGACGTGGGTGCCAGGTAGCCCGTGAGGACCCGCATGGCCGTGGTCTTGCCCGCGCCGTTGGGCCCGATCAGCCCCACCACCTGGCCTCGTGGGATGGAGAACGAGACACCCCTCAGGGCCCGGATGGAACCGAAGTCTTTCGTCAGGTCCCGGACCTCGATCATGGTCTCCGCCATGGAGCGCTCCCGCGTTGGAAGGAAGGGAAGGGGAGAAGGAATGCCCGAGGGTCGGGGTTGGTCAAGCCTGGGCACAGGGGAGCCGCCGCCGATCTCGTCCCCTACCATGGGCGCTCCCCCGGGAGTTGCTCCATGAAGTACGCACTGGCCTCGCTCCTGTTGGGCCTCCTGGGCGGCGTCCTCGGCGCCGCCGGCACGTATGCCCTCTACGAGCGGGGGGCGTCGGAGGCCCTCGGCGGCTCGGATCTCGCCGCGGACCGGAGCCTCTCCGAACGGCTCGACCGGTTGGAGGGGGCGCTGGAGGCCCGCGGCCTGCTGACCGCCCGGCTCGAGGGGCGCGGAGGGGGAAGTGCGCCGAAGGTGGACCTGGTGCTGAACGAGCAGGTCCTCGCGGAGTACGAAAAGGCGCTGGCGAAGCGGCTCGAGCCCCACGTGAGGAGCCAGGCCGAGCAGGCGGTCAAGGACCTCGAGGCGGGCAAGGAGGAAGACGGCGGCCGCGGGCGGCGCGGCAAGCCCCGGAAGGACCTCGCCGAGGTGGCCCGCGAGATCGGGCTGAGCGCCGGCGAGGAGGACCAGCTCCGCCGGATCTACGCCGACTCGCAGGACAAGCTCTTCGAGATGATGGCGCAGCCCGGCGGCGACGTGGAGCAGGTGAAGCGCGACTTCGAGGCGTTCAAGAACGACGAGACGCAGCGGCCCCAGCTCATGGGGAAGTACATGCCGAAGTTCATCTCGAACATCGGCAGCCTGATGCAGGTACGGGCCGACCAGGAGCAGGCCATCGTCGACACCGTGGGCGAGGAGAGGGCGGCCGAGCTCCAGGGCTACGACATCACCGAGGCCAACCCCATGGGGATGGACCTCAACATGTCGGCCAGCGCGAGGCGGTGAGCGCGAGGACTCGACGACTCGCGTTCCTCCTCCTCGTCGCGGTCGCCGCCCGAGGAGGGGCGGCGATCGCCGAGGAGCCGGAGCTGCCCCGCGCGTGGCGGTGGCTCGCGGGGGCCGTCCCCACGGACGGTCTCTACCTGTCGCCGCTGCTCGAGGCCGAGGAGCGGGAACGGGCCGCGGCGGTCTCCCCCAGCGTGCTGGCCCTCGCGCTCGCCGCGCCCGGCGCGCGGCCGCAGGACGCGGCGATCGTCGGCGCGGGCGTCGTCGTGCGGTCCGACGGTCTCGTCGCGGCGAGCTGGCAGGTGCTGTCCCGGGCGAACCGTTCCCGGTGGCTGTGGGCCCGGGACGCCCGTGGGCTCTGGATGCGGGCGATCCCGATGGGGTCGACGTGGTGGGCCGACGTGGGGCTCTGTCGCCTCGTCACCGCGCGTCGCCGCTTCCCGGCCGTCCGTCGCGGCGAGGCTTCGAAGAAAGACATCCGGCGTCCGTTCCTCGCCGTGGGCACGGGCGCCGGCCGCGCTCTCGTCGTGGGCGTGGGACGTCTCGCGTCCATGGTGCTGTTCGATGCGCAGGTGGCCGGCGGCCGCCGGACCGTGGATCGTGTCTGGCGGAAGAGCCCCTCCGAGGAGGTGCCGGTCATCGGCCTCCTGTTCGAAGACACGCTCGCCGCGGGGAGCAGCGCGGGCACGCCCGTCTTCGACACCCGGACCGGCGACTGCGTGGGCCTCGTGAGCGCGACGGACGTCGAGGACGGCCGCGTGACACGCGTGCTCGTCCGCCCGTGGTCCTACCTGCAGCCCTTCCTCGAGCACCTGAAGCGGGAGGTGGTGTTCAACCCACCGGACCTCGGCGTGCGCTGGGGCCCCGCCCCCCGGCGCCACGGCGTGTCCTCCGCGGTGCCAGCCGACCTCGAGGCGGCACGCCGGGTCGAGCCTGGCGGCTTGCTCGTCCGGTCGGTCCTGCCGGACGGCCCCTCGAACCGCGTGCTGTGGGAGGGTGACGTGGTGCTGGAGATCGAGGGACGCCCCGTGTTCGGCGAGGTCTACGAGTCGGTCGCGCTCGCCCTGATGGGCCTCCACCCCGGCGTCCCCACCGACCTGGTGGTGCTGCGGGGCGGGAAGCGGCGCCCCCTCCAGGTCGGGACGCGTCGCGCTCGCGAGCTGTACCCGGACTTCGACGACGAGCACGACCGGCGGGCGGGGCTGCTCCCCCGAGCGCGCTGATCAGATTTCGATGACCGGCTCGGCCTCGTCCGCTGCGTCGTCCTCGTCGTGCAGATCCTCGTCGTGCAGGTGCTCGTCGTGCAGGTGCTCGTCGTGCAGATCCTCGTCGTGCAGGGGCTCGTCGTGCAAGTGCTCGGGCGGCGCCTCCGGAACGGCCGTCTTGCCGAGGATGCCCACGATCCGCACGCTCACGCGGTTGAGGCGGCAGGCGGTCACGGGGTCCGCTCGATCGCCGACGTTGCCGACGGGGTACATCTCGATCATCTCCTCGTCCACGGCACGATTGATCAGGTCGCGCTTGAGCCGGGGATCCTCGACGCCGCAGTTGTGCAACCCGAGGACCTTGTTCACGAGGTAGCGGACGCCGACGAACGGGAGACGGTGCTCGAGCTCGTCGATCAGACGGATGAACGGCGACCAGTCGTAGTCGTCGAAGTCGCTCTCGGACCGCACGGGCGTGGGGTGCGGCGGACGCTCGCGGCGTGCCTCCGGCCCGTTGTCGCCCGAGCGCCCGTGTCCGTCGCCGTCTGCAGCTGGCACCGCCGCGGTGCGGCCGCCGCGCCACGTGCGGGGACGGGCGGGGGTGGCCTCGACGCCGGCGAGCACGTCCTCGAGGGGGTAGTAGCGGTCGGCTGCGTTCTTGAGATCATCGGGCACGGCGTGCGAGGGCCCGAGAATCACCACCTCGCTGCCGTCGGCCCTCAGCTTCTGGACCAGGGGCAGCAGCGTGGCGTCGCCCGTCACCAGGACGAAGGCGTCGGGCTCGGCGCCCGTGTAGAGCGCCTCGAGCGCGTCGACGACGAGCCGGATGTGACTGCGGTCCTCGCCGTCCAGCGTCCCGGGAACGAGGACGGGCTCGAGGTTGTACGTCGCCACCTCGCGGCTGAGGTCGGCGCAGCGGGACCAGTCGGCGTAGGCGCGGGCCAGGCTCACGCGGCCGACCTGGGCGGCGAATCGCACGAGGTGGCGGGCGACCTCCGTCGCCGTCGGATGCTCGGGCCCAGGGAGGGAGGCCTCGTCGCCGCCGCCCTCCGGCTCCTGGGCGGTGCCCTCCAGCCCCTCGACGGCTTCCGGGCAGAGGCTGTGGCGCAGATCCGTGAAGTCGACCAGCAATGCGACGTCGGCACGGGGATCGGACATCATCAGGCACACTCCAAGACAGGCTCCGCGGCAGGGGCCCTCTCGGCTCACCTACCGTGGAGGAACATCGTGACGGCATCGTATCAGCCCCCCTCCGAGCGGCCCCGTTCCGGCCGCGCCGCCCTCCCCCCCACCCCATGAGCTTCCAGGGTCGACCTCGCTTCCGCCCCCTGAT
>JAUXCH010000772.1 GCA_030618975.1 Planctomycetia bacterium | reverse complement strand
GAGTCGATGCGGGAGAACGTCCGCCTCTACCGCGACATCGGGAAGGCGTGGGCGTCGGAAGGTCCCGAGCGAGCCGAAGGGGAGCGTTCCCCGGGCGGAAGCACGAGTTGACGGGTCGGTGGGGACGGGACCGCCCACACCGCGCGGACTGGACCTGCGCGCAAGGGGACGGACCGGGCGTCCCGAGAGGCCCCGCGCTCCGCACCGGCGCGGTCCGCCCCGGAGACGTCAGGGGCGTCGGACCTTCCTCTTCTTCTTCCCCGGGCGCCGCCGACCCGGCCCTGCTCCCGCGGCCTCCGACGCGAACCAGGCCGGGGCGCGCCCGCCGTCGACGTGCTGGCGGAAGAGGCGGTAGTGCTCCCGGATGCGAGCCACGTAGGCGGTATCCGCGGAGAGCAGGGTCTCGACCTGCTCGAGCAGAATGGGAGCGAGGTCGGTCTGCGGGCTGCCCACGTTGAGTACGGGCCCCTGCAGTGCATCGAGCGACGCCTCGTCGTCGTCGCCCATCCACCGGGCGTAGAACTCGCGGGACTCCCAGCCCCACGCGATGACCGCCTCCGGGCCCTGGCGAAACGACGACTGCACGAAGAAGAAGACGCGGCGGCAGTCGCAGCCGCCGTCGTTGCAGTACTGCTCGATCAGGGCGTACTCCCCTTCGGGGAGTGGGCTGCCGACCCTCCCGGGGGGCACGATGATGCACCGGGTCTCACGCTTGGCGAGGTCGGGGAAGAAGTCGATGAACGCCTGGTACGGCACGCGCGGTCTCCTGGTTCGAGCCGGCTCCCCGCCTGTGCCCAGGCTGCCGGAAACGAGCAAAGTCATCCTCTCCGGGCCCTCCGACAGAGGGACGTGACGCGGCCCGCTGGAGGGCGCCAGGGGCCGATCGGCGGCCCTCGGGGCGCATCGTGACGTGGCGGTGCTGGACGTCTTCGGTCGCGTAGGGGGTCGAGAAGGCGAGGCCGGCTGCAACCGAGACGGAACAGGCGGGTGCGTCGCGACCGCCTGCCGAAGGCGCATGGCCCGGAACGTACGCGCTGCCGCGGTCCCGCGGATCCTCACCGGCCTCCCGCTGCGCCGCGTGCGCTCAGCGGGAGGCCGGTCCGGCCGTCGAGCGGAACCGCGGGGTGCGGCCTCAGGGGGCGAAGCCGCCGGCGCCGTCCGACGTGTACACCTCGGGCCGGCCGTCGGCGTAGAGGACGAGGAGCTCGACGGGTGCGTCGCCGTCGGGACGCTCAAGGGTGATCTCGACCACGTCAGGCCCCAGCGCGAGGTGCCCGGCTTCGGAGGCGGGCGCGAAGGTGCCGTCGCCGTTCCCCAGGTGCACGTCGAGCGTTCCCGTCTCCTCGACGAACACGGCCAGGTCGAGGACGGAGTCGGCATCGAAGTGGCCGGGAAGGATCCGGCACGGGCCCAAGGCCTCGCCAACCGGGTAGCGCGTTGCCTCCTCCGGCTTCGCAGCCCCGGCACCGGTCGCAAGGTGGATCTCACGGTCCCCGTCGTCGAGGATCAGGAGGTCGATCGTCCCGTCTCCGTCGAGGTCGGCAGCGGTCGCGGCCTGGGCGTAGTAGGGGTACCAGGGATCCCACGGGTCCCACGGATCCCAGGGGTCGTAGTAGCCGCAGTCGTAGCAGTAGCCTCCTCCGCACGCTGCGAGGACGAGGAACGCGAACGAGCCGACCCACATGGCCCAGGACTTCAAGTGCATGGCTATCTCCCGTAGGGGCACAGCGTAGGAGCATGGAGGGTTGCCGTCCATGCCCTCGAGCGTGAGGGAGCCGGTCGTGCGCGCCCGTCGGCGAGATCTCCGTCCACAGTCCCTCGCGACCGAGGGCGTAGGCCGTGCCGGGACGGCCGTCGTGGCTTCCCGCGGAAGGGTCCCCGAACCGCTCGTGCACCCGGCCGCGTCGATCGCCGGTTCCGGGATTCGCGCGCGAACGGACGGTAGTGGCCCGAACCATCCGTCCCCGTGCCGAGGCAGGAGGGCGACCTCCTGCCTCGGCACGCGGCAGACGACGGCTGGCGGCCGACGGCTACGTCGAGGCCGGCCCGGCCGTCGAGCGGAACCGCCGGGTGCGGCCTCAGGGGGCGAAGCCGCCGGCGCCGTCCGACGTGTATACCTCGGGTCGGCCGTCGGCGTAGATCACGAGGAGCTCGACGAGCGCGTCGTCGTCGAGAGGGCTGATGGTGATTGAGACCACGTCCGGCCCCAGTGCGAGGTGCCCGGCTTCGGTGGCGGGCGCGAAAGTGCCGTCGCCGTTCCCCAGGTGCACGTCGAGCGTTCCCGTCTCTTCGACGAACACGGCCAGGTCGGGAATGCCGTCGGCGTCGAAGTGGCCGGGAAGGATCCGGCACGGACCCAAGGCCTCGCCAACCGGGTAGCGCGTTGCCTCCTCGGGCTTCGCAGCCCCGGCGCCGGTCGCGAGGTGGATCTCACGGTCCCCGTCGTCGAGGATCAGGAGGTCGATCGCCCCGTCCCCGTCGAGGTCGGCGGCGGTCACGGCCTGGGCGTACCAGGGGTACCAGGGGTACCAAGGATACGTGTAGCAGCCGCTCCCAGTGCAGACCACGCCCCCGCACGCCGTGAGGAGCAGGAACAGGAACAGGCACGAGAGCAGGATCGAACCGGTCCACAACTTCGAGCGCATGGTGACCTCCCGTATGGACGACAAGATAGGTGCGTGGGCGGGTACCGTCCACGCGGGG
>JAUXCH010000534.1 GCA_030618975.1 Planctomycetia bacterium | reverse complement strand
GCCGTCATGGGGAGAGGCTACGCGTGAGAGGGCCCTCGCCTCCAAGCGTGCCGACGGTTCCCTGAACGACACCCGAGGCAACGGGCTGCTCGAACGGTGCGTGCCCGGCTCGGCGCGGTCGCGGTTGATGGGTGTTCCCTGGATCGAGGTCACGGCGTATCCTCCCGTCCCCACGAGGCCGGAGAGAGAGGCATGCGAACCTGCGCCCTGCGAAGCATCTCCCTGGGGGCCCTGGCCGCGCTGCTCCTCCTCGCGGGTTCCGGTCCGGCCCGAGCCGACGAGGCGGCCGAGGCCCAAGAGGCCGTCGCGGCGATCCAGTCCGACATCAACACGGCGATCGACCGTGGGGTCCTTCGGCTCCTGAAGCAGCAGCAGCGGGACGGCTCGTGGGGAGACCACGAGGTCCGTTACGGTGGCGGCATGACGGGTCTCGCGCTCTACGCATTGATCCGGTCCGGTCTTCCGCTCGAGCACCCGGCCATCCGGCGTGGTCTGGCGCGGCTCCTCACCTGGGATCCGGAGGCCACATACAGCATCGCGTGCGAGCTGATGGCGCTGGAGGCGACCCACGACAAGCGGTACCGCCCGCGCATGCAAATGCTGCTCGAACGTCTCCTGGCGCGGCAGCGCGACGGCTGGGGCTACCCCTTCCAGCACGCCGGAGCGGGTTGGAGCGACCGCCGGAGCCGGAACGACCTCTCGAATACCCACTTCGCGGCCCTGGCCCTCCGCGTCGCGCGCCTCGCCGGCCTCGAAGTTCCGGCCCACGTCTTCAAGGACCTCATCAAGGAGGCGCGCTTCCACCAGCACCGACCCAAGGACTCGGTTCGGCGCGGGCCCGACGGAAGGCCGGTCCAGGTGGCGGGCTTCGCCTACGTCGGGCCGAGCACGACGGGCGGGATCGGCAAACCGACGGGATCGATGACATGCGCGGGCATCACGATCCTCCAGATCTGCCGCGATGCGCTCGGGGACCGGCTCTGGGGCAAGAAAGCCGCGCAGGTCGAAACGTCGATCGCCCAGGGCCTCGCCTGGCTGGACACGAGATGGCAGGTGGAGGCGAACCCGAACCAGGCCAACCGGAAGTACTACTACCTCTACGGGCTCGAGCGCGTGGGCTCGCTCCTCGAGACGGATCGGATCGGCTCGCACTTCTGGTACCTGGAGGGGGCGAGGGAGTTCCTGAAGACGCAGACCGATCGGGGTGGGTGGGGGAGTGAGCCCGAGACGGCCTACGCGCTTCTCTTCCTCATGCGCGCCACGGCGCCCAGCACGGGGACGCCGCCGCTTCCCTCCGTCCTCGGGCGCTACGAGACGGAGAGGAAGTCCCCGATCCGAATCCGCGCCGCGGGGCACTCGCCGCTCGAGACGTGGGTTGCGTCGGTGGACACGGGCACGTTCTCCGGCCGCGCGATCGAGCGATTCGCATGGCTCGTGGACGGTGAGGTTTGGACGACGGTGCCCGTGGATCCCCCGCGCCCCTGGGCGAACGACACCTTTCGCGTGCTGCACCACGTCCGGTTCCTCGGCGACTTCACCGTGCAGATGCGGATCCACCTCGCCGCGACGGAGTCGGAAGCCGCGCGCGTCGTCGACTCCGCGCCGCTGTCGGTGAAGGTCGAGGTCATCTGGCCGCCGTGGGGGCTCCGCGAAGCGGGGTGGGCCTCGCGCAACCTCCTGGCGCAAGGGGCGGTCACCGCGACGGCGTCGTCGTTCAACAACAGCGGACAGGCGGCGCCGAATTCTGTGGACGGCACGACGGACGGATTCTGGGTCTGCAGGAAGGACGACCCCCGGCCGACCCTCGAGCTCGAGCTCCGTCGAGGCGTGAAAGCCAACGCCGTCGTCCTCCACCCGGTGGCGGGGCACGAACTGCAGCGCAACACGTTCGACCGGCCGACTCGCGTCGAGATCCGCGTGAACGGAGGGCGCGCAGTCCACGTCGTGCGTGCAGACCCCGACGACCTCCGGCCGGTGGCGCTCCACCTGCCGAAGCCCGTGCGCATCAAGAAGCTCGAGATCGCGATCGTGGAGCGACTTCCCGGCAGCTCGTGGACGGGGCAGGCGGGGTTCGCGGAGGTCTCCCTGGAGTTGGACCCGGTTCTCCCGCCGACGTGGACGCGCAGCGTGGACGGTCTCGTGACGCTGGCCTGCGAGTCGCCGGAAGCCGCGATCCACTACACCGTCGACGGCACGGTTCCGACCGCCGCCTCACTGCGCTACGAGACCCCGTTCCCGATGACGGGCGCGGGGCGGCTCCATGCCGTGGCGTGGCTGCCCTCCGGCGAGATCAGCCGGCTCCTCACTGCGGACGTGCCGGTTGCGGACGGATACCTCCGGGTCGACCGCGCCCCCTGGCGGATCCTCCACACCGACAGCGAGGTGAAACCCGGCAACGCCGGCTTCGTGCTCGACGGGAACCCGGCGACGCATTGGCACACGAGCTTCGGCCCCGAGACGGATCCCTACCCCCACGAACTCCAGATCGACCTCGGCGAGACCCTGACGCTGGCGGGATTCACGTACCGCGCCCGACGCAAGGGCACGAACGGCAACGTGAAGGACTGGACGGTCTACGTGAGCGACGCGCCGGAGGCGTGGGGCGAGCCGGTGGCCGAGGGGCAGTTCGAGAACGTACGCGCCCTGCAGCGCGCTCTCTTCGCCGAGCCGGTCGCGGGCCGCTACCTGCGGTTCGTGGCCCGCTCCGAGCAGTCCGGCCAGGCCTTCGCGAGCTGTGCCGAGCTGGACGTGCTCGTGTCCGGGGAGCCAGGGGTCAGGTGATTTTCGACGCATTTCGTGACCAGTGAGGCTGCTCGCGCGGTGTCAGGGTGGAGACACCCATGCCGAGACGCCCCCGACGCGACAAACCGGGCCGCCTGCACCACGTGGTGAACCGCGGGCAGGACCGCCAGCCCATCTTCGACCACCGGAGCGACTATCGGTTCTTCCTCTACCTGCTCGTGTGCGTCGTCCGGGCGGGGAAGATCCGCCTCCATGCGTACTGCCTGATGCCCAACCACTTCCATCTGCTGGTGGAGAGCCTGGACGGGGATCTGTCAACAACGATGCAGTGGGTCCAGTTCCGGTACGCAGCGTACTTCAATCGGACTCGTGATCACACGGGGCACGTCTTCGGTGGGCGCTTCCATGCCTTCCCTGTGACGAGCCGCGTGTACCTCTTCGTGCTCCTTCGCTACATCGACAGGAACCCGTGCAAGACGAAGAAGCCGAAGGACCCGCTCGGCTTCCCCTGGTGCAGCGCGTTCCACCACGCCCGACCGGGACCACGACCGAGGTGGCTGGAGAGGAGGATCGTCGATCGCTATCTGAGCACGCGACTGGAACGGGGTGAGGAGAGGCAGTCGGCCTATCGCGCGGTACTCGGCATCTCGCGACCCGACCCGGCTGGTGATGAACTGGTCGAGGGGCGGATGGCGGGCCGCTCGCGAGGAACGGACGAGCTCGACGCGCTCCTCCAGGCGACGTCGAAGGACATCGCTGCCTGGATGCTGCAACGCGCAGACGCCGCGGGGCGTCCCACGGCACCCTTGGCCATGGCGGACGCGGGCAGCGTCCTGAAAGCAGTCGAGGCCCTTCGACGTGGTGCCGTGCCGTTCAAGCTCCCGACGGGGCGAGGAGCCACGCGGGATCCACGCCCCCTCGTCGAGATCGGGCTTCTCCGCGATCTGGTGGGGCTCACGTACGCCGCTGCCGCGAAGCTCGTAGGCACGGCGGCCTCCCGGTTGCGGACGCGGTACACCCTGCATCGTGCCGCCTTGGAAGAACACGAGGGCTACCTGTACCTCGTCGCCCGCACCATTCACACGGCTCTGACGCACGCGTTCGGAGAGGACGTACGGAGGGTCGCGAGGGACGAGGCCCTCCCGCCGTGGGACGGCGACGGTGGACCGGAGGTCGGGTAGCGGTGGCTCGCACCTCGGCGGGGAATGAGCCCTGCACCCTGCACCCTGCGCCCGAGGCGGCCTGCCGCAAGGGTGGACCGCGAAACGCGCGGAATATCACCTGACCCCGAGTGGCGCCCGAGGCGGCGTGCGGTGACGTGAGGACCGCGAAACGCGCGGAATATCACCTGACCCCGAGTGGGGGTGGTGGGCGTTACTGGACTTGAACCAGTGACCCCCAGCTTGTCGAGCTGGTGCTCTAGCCAACTGAGCTAAACGCCCACGCGCGGGGACGGATATACCACACATTTCGGCCCCGGGAGGGGCGGTCGCGGGGGTG
>JAUXCH010000377.1 GCA_030618975.1 Planctomycetia bacterium | reverse complement strand
TTGCCTGACGGAGGAACATCCCTACGGTCCCACTTCTGCAAGCGCGCCCCTCGCCGGGAAACTGCCCCGCTACAGTCGCTACTCCTACCTGGCCTTCACGGGAAACGCCCCGGACAACGTGGCGAAGGGGCAGTGGCCGGCCACGGCCTCGCCGCTCGTGGTCGTCCTCTCGAAGACCGAGGACGGCTCGGCGCCCCCGCGCGGAGCGCTTCCGGCTCGAGAGCCCCTCGCGCGTCTCGCGCCCGTCTTCGACGCCGAGCGCCTGATGGGACACGTGCGAGTGCTCGCCGCCGAGACGATGCGCGGACGAGGCGCCGGGGATCCGGAGCTCGCCCAGGCTGCGCGCTACATCGCCCAGGCCTTCGCCGCCGCCGGTCTGAAACCGGGCGGCGACGACGGTACGTGGTTTCAGACCTTCACCGAGCCCGGGGGGCCCGACGGTGAGCCCGTGACCCTCGAGAACGTCGTCGCCGTGCTGCCGGGAACGAAGGACGAGTGGGCGCAGCAGTCCGTCGTCGTGGGCGCCCACTACGACCACCTGGGGCGAGGATGGCCCGACGTCCGGTCCGGGAACGAAGGCAAGATCCACAACGGAGCGGACGACAACGCCTCCGGCGTCGCAGTCCTGCTGGAGCTCGCGAAGATCCTCGGGGCCGAGCTGAAGCCGGAGCGAAGCATCGTCTTCGTCGCGTTCAGCGGCGAGGAGTGGGGGCGGAAGGGCTCCAAGCACTACGTTCGTGAGATGCGGAAGTGGCCCGCGACCGAGGCGATCGGCATGGTGAACCTCGACACCGTGGGTCGGCTCGAGGGCAAGAAGCTGATGGTGCTGGGGTCGGGGACGGCGACGGAGTGGCGTCACATCGCCATGGGGGTCGGCTACACCACGGGCGTCGAGTCGAACTGTGTCGCCGAAGATCCCCAGGGCAGCGACCAGGTCAGCTTCCACGAGGTGGGCGTGCCCGCGGTCCAGCTCTTCTCGGGGGCGCACGCCGACTACCACCGGCCCACCGACGACGTCGAGAAGATCGACGCGGACGGCCTGGTCAAGGTGGCGATCTTCACGCGGGAGACCGTCGTCTACCTCTCGCAGCGGCCCGAGCCGCTCACGGCGAAGCTGGGAAACGGGAAGCCGGGGAAGGGGACCCCGGGGACGGGCGGCGCGCCTACCGGCAAGCCGCCGTCGGCGGGCCGCCGCGTGAGCCTGGGCACGGTTCCCGCCTTCGACCACACGGGGCCGGGCGCGAAGGTGTCGTCGGTGCTCGAGGGGTCGGCCGCCGAATCCGCCGGCATCCGGGCAGACGACGTCCTCCTCGCCATCGACGGTGAGATCCTGAAGGGTCTGCGCCACTACAGCGAGGTCCTGAAGCGGCACGCGCCGGGCGACGTGATCAAGATCCGCCTGCGGCGCGGGGACGAGGAGCTGGAGGTCGAGGCGACGCTTGGCGCCCGCTGACGCGGACGGACCCGGCCGGCTGTCAGCGAGCGCGGCGCGGGAACAGGAAGCTGAACAGGACGGCGGCCAGCAGGGCGAGCGCGAACGCCGGCACCAGCTCGTAGACGTCCGGCCCGCCGCGCGCCTTGATCGCGTCCCGGATCCACACGCTCCAGACGATCGTCGTGGAAAATCCCAGGACCATGGAGGCGACGACGCCGGCGGGCGAGAGCCGCTTCCACGAGACGGCCAGGACCAGGGAGGGGCCGAAGCTGGCGCCGAGCCCGGCCCACGAGAACAGCACGAACCAGAAGATGAACCGGTTCTCGGAGAGCGCGAGGAGGACGGCGAGCACGCCCAAAACCAGCACCACGACCCTGGCGATCCGCATCGCCTGGCGGTCATCGAGCCGCAGGCGCAGGACGTGGCCCACGAAGTCGCGCACGACCGCACTCGAGGCCACCAGCAGCTGGCTGTCGGCGGTGGAGCGGAGCGCGGCGAACACCGCGGCGAGGATGAGTCCGACGAAGAGCGGATGGAGGAAGAGCTCGGCGGTCTTCAACAGGCCCCACTGCGGATCCACGAGATCGGGGAGCAGGGCACGGGCGAGGATGCCCATGGAGACGGCGCCGCCCTCCGCCAGCACGGCCCAGGTCAGGGCGATGACGCGGCCGCGCGCGATCTCCCGCTCGGACTTCGCGGCCATGAACCGGGCGACCACGTGCGGGCTGCCCGGGTAGCCGAGCCCGATGCCGAGCATCTCCACGATCCAGCCCAGCAGGATCAGCCCGACCATGCCCCCGGTGAACGAGAAGAAGGCGTCGGCCGGCTTGGGTTCGTAGGTCTTGCCCCGGGTCAACGCGCCCTCGAGTCCGATGCGGTCCATCCCGACCCGGACCATGCCGTCGACCTCGGGGACCTCCTCGGCCGTCCCGCCGTCCACCGTGACGTGGAAGGTGCCCTCCTCGACGCCGAGCACCAGCTCGTGCGGCGGATTGCGGAAGGTGACGGGCCGGCCCGCCTCCACGCGCACGGTCCGGTACTCGTTCCCGACGGTTCCCTGGAACACGTGGAAGGGCTGCGCGGGACGGCTCCGGACCGCGGCTTCCACCCCCGCGCCGCCTCCCAGGTGGATCCACGCGACGAGGGGGAGCAGTACGAGGGCGGCCACCATGAGCAGCCCCTGGAAGAGGTCCGTCCAGCTCACCGCGCGGTAGCCACCGATCGTCGTGTAGAAGATCGTCACGGCGGCCCCGATCAACACGCCGATCCAGTAGGGCCAGCCGAACACGCTCTCCAGCGCCACGCCCGCCGCGGTGAGCTGCGCGGCGACGTACGTGAACATCAACACGAAGATGATGACGACGCCGATCAGACGGATGGCGCGCGAACGGTCACCGGTGGCGCGCTCCAGGAACTCGGGAACGGTGAGCGCGCCGTTGGCGGCGGACGCCTTCCGCATGCGCTCGGCGAAGAAGAACCAGTTGAAGACGAAGCCCAGGACGCAGCCGATGGTGATCCAGTAGCCGGCGACGCCGTACACGTAGCCCATGGCGACGCAGCCGAGGACGAGCCAGCCGCTCTCGCTCGATGCGCTGGCGCTGATCGCGGTCACCCACGCGCCGACCTTCCGGTCGCCGAGGTAGAAGCTCTCCATGCGATTCGAGGTGCGACGTCCCGCCACCACCCCGACCACGAGGATGAAGGCCATGTAGGCGAAGAACCCCGCGAGCAACCAGACCATGCGCTGCCCCCCCCGAGCCGCCGGATTCTACCGGGATGCCGGATTCCATGGGGACGGAGGTCGCGGGGGGAGGGCTCGGTGGCCGTCTAGAATCCCGCCCGAGGAGACCCCACCATGTACTCGTTCAGCATCACGGCACCCGGCGGACTCGACGAGACGATCACGAAGGTCACCGAGGAGCTCGCCAAGGAGGGCTTCGGCGTGCTCACCGAGATCGACGTCCAGGCGACGCTCAAGAAGAAGCTGGATCTCGATACGCGACCCTACCTCATCCTCGGCGCCTGCAACCCGAAGCTCGCGCACCAGGCCATCGATGCCGAACCGGACATCGGACTGCTCCTGCCCTGCAACGTCGTCGTGCGGGAGGAGGAGAACGGGAGCATCACGGTCGCGTTCATGGATCCCCTGACGGTGCTCGGAATCGCAGGGCGGGAGGACCTGGCGCCTCTCGGCGCGGATGCGAAGGCGCGCCTCGAGCGCGTGCGCGACGGCGTTCTCGCCTGACGGTTACGGCGTGCGCGGCCCCGGGTACGCGTCCTGCGGCGGCACGCCCGCGCGCCCGCCCATGCGGGTGGCGCACCGCGCGGCGGCCCAGGCGGCGAAGTCGAGCGTCCGCTCGTGCGGCCAGCCCGCGAGCAGCCCCTCGACCACGCCGGCGTGGAACACGTCGCCGCAGCCGGTCGTGTCGACCACCTCGACCGGCCAGGCCGGGCCCTCGACGGTCCGGTCGTGGAAGGACGCCACCCAGCCGCGCGCCCCGAGCGTGACGGCGGCCACCTCCGCCCCGCGCTCGCGGATCCGGAGACAGGCCTCGCGTGGATCGTCGCGGCCGACGAGTGTCCGGGCGAAGACCTCGGACGCGACGAAGACGTCGGCGTGGTCGAGCAGGGCCTCGGTGCCCTCGCGCAGCGTGCCCGCATCGACCACGACGAGAGGGGAGGCGCGGGCGCACGCGACGGCCGGCTCGGCGTACAGCCCGTCCGTGAGGAACACGGACGCCTCGGGTGCATCGATCTCGTCGGGCGCCGGGGGGCGGCCGGTCGGCCGCTGCCACGTGATGCGGCGCTCGCCCGTGCCTTGCTCCACGGCGACGAAGGCCTCCTGGGAGCGTTCGCCGGGCCGAACGAGCAGCCCCGAGACGTCCACCCCCGCGTCCGCGAGATCCTGGTGGATGTGGCTCCCGGCCTCGTCGTCCCCGACGACGCCCGAGAACGCGACGCGACGCCCCCAGAGGGCGAGGGTCCAGAGCGCGGTGGCCACGGGCCCTCCACACTGCTCCGTGAGGTCGGTGCCCTCGACCTTCCCGTGGGGGCCGGGGAAGCGCGGGACGCGGAGCACGCGGTCGTAGGCGCACTGCCCCAGGCCGAAGACGTCGAACGGTCTGCCCGTCACGAGGGCCGCACGGCCTTCGCCAGCGCGAGGCACCGTGCGAAGGCGGGGTGCTGCTTGTCCGCCATGAGCTCGTACATGGCCGAGAGGATGCCGGTGGGTACCGCGCCGGCCGCCTCCATGCGCCGGAAGGCGTGCGGGATCTGGCCGGGCTGGCCGGCGGAGATGGCGTCCGTGCAGAAGAAGACGTCCCGCCCCGAGGCCCGCAGGTCGAGCACGCTCTGCAGGACGCAGATGTGCGCTTCGATGCCGCAGACGAGGATCGTGTTGCGAGCCGCCTCCCGGACGAGCGCGTCGACTTCGGGCGTGATCGCGCCAAAGCGCGTCTTCTCGAGGACGGGGGTGTCCGGGCCCAGGTGCGCGGCGACCTCCTCCACCGTCGGGCCGAGCCCCTTCGGATACTGCTCGGTCACGATCGCGGGGATCCCGAGCGTCTGCGCCATCTGCAGCAGGATCGCGCAGTGCGAGACCAGGGTCTCCGAGTCCGGGAGGGTGGGCAGGAGCCGCCCCTGCACGTCCACGACCAGCAGGAGGGTGTCGTCGATACGGAGTCGGGGGATCGCCATGGGCGGGATTCTAGGCGCGGGCGCCCTGCGCGCTACGCACGAACGAGCACCACGACGAGCTCGCGTGGCCCGTGCGCCGGGATCACGAGCTTCTTTTCGATGTCGGCCGTGCGGCTCGGGCCCGTGATGAGCACCGTGTACGCACGACCTTCCCGGTGCGCGGCGGCCACACGGGCCAGGGCCGCGGGCAGATCGCGGACCAGCGCGTCGGGGCGGGCGAGGAACACGGAGACCGGCGGGACGAGGGCGACGCGCGCCGCCGCGCGCGTCGCGTAGCTCCGCACCACGGTGCCGGTTTCCGCGATGAGGAGGCCGGCGCGGTCCACGCCGACCCCCGCCTCGCGGAGCGCCCCTTCCTCCAGGTCCTCGCCGGCCTCGACGACGG
>JAUXCH010000898.1 GCA_030618975.1 Planctomycetia bacterium | reverse complement strand
GTTCGTGGCGGCGTGGTCCTCGAGACCGCGGTCGAAGAGGACGGGGCGTTCACCTTCCGGGGTGTGCCGCCCGGCGTCTGGCAGGTCCGCCTGACGACCCACTTCTCGTCGGGCCTCGAGTTGGAGCAGATGGTCCCCGTCCACGCGGGCGACGATCAGGTGGTCCTATCCTTGCAGGCCGAGCCGCCGGAGAAACGCCGATGACAATCCACACCTTCTGCGGCATGTTCGTCCTCTTCGGTCTCTGCTTGCCGGCGACGGCGGCGTGGGCCGAGGAACCGCCGGCCGGCGCCGTCCCGTTCCCCGTGAAGCGAACGACCATCGTGCGCGCCGAGAACGGCCCCGTCTACTACGTCGACGGCCCCACCGTGATCCCGAAGAACGCCGAGATCACGGTCCAGCTCGACGTCAAGATCGTCGGCATCAACGGGGCCTCGCTCGACGTCCAGGGCGGCCTCAAGGTCCACGGCACCCAGGATCACTGGGTGAAGATCCGAAACGTCGACTTCTCCCCCACGCGCGAGCCGAAGCACGGTCTCCACCTCGACATGGTGGACCTGCAGAACTTCCGGCTGGTCCACGGCGAGGGTGAGGGGTTCACCGGCGAGCTCACGATCGAGAACGCCGCGATGCAGCGCGACTGCGCGCTGGACGTGTGCATGCGGACGGGCACGCTCAAGCTCATGACGATCGACTCCGGCATCCCCTGGACGATTCGCTGCGAGTCCCCGGATCCGAGGACGAAGAAGATCCTCGTGCAGGTCAGGAGTTGCTGGGCCCGCGCCATCCAGCTCTCCGGCTTCTGCAACGCCACCTTCCGCCACTCCGAGATCAAGGGCGGCCTCACGTGCCGCAACGTCAGCGAGGTCGTGGTCGACGGCTGCGACCTGACGAACACCCTCGCCTTCCACCAGGGACCGGATGACGTCTTCAAGAAGATCAAGCTCAGCAAGTGCAACCTCCTGGACGGCTGCACGCTCGTCCTCGACCGCGCGGCGAACGAGAAGGCGAAGAAGGAGAAGGTGAAGGTCGACAAGTTCTACTTCGGCCCTCGCGACGGGCCGGGTGCGATCACGAAGACCGCCGAGGTGCAGGAACGCATCCACGACGCCGAAGACGAGGAGCACCGCCGCGTGACCGCACGCGTCGGCAAACCGGCGAAGAAGAAGCACCTCCTCGTGAACTACGAGCAGCTCCGCCTGCGCGTCCCGCCCGTTCGGTAGAACGACCTGAGTACGTTTTGTACCCAGTTCCTTGACCGACGTGCGCAGTGAGTACAAAATGTACGCATGCGCCTCGTCACCCGGAAGCGACTGCGAGCGTACGCCCGGAAGCGTCCCCGCACGCGCGCATCCCTGGCGCGCTGGGAAGGCGTCGTGTCGGCGGCCCGGTGGACGACACCCACCGAGGTGAAGCAGACCTTCGGCGACGTCGACCACGTGACCGTCCACAGCCACCGCCACCGCGGCAACACGGTGTACGTCTTCCGCATCCAAGGGAACGCCCACCGCCTGCTGACCGCCCTCCGCTTCCGTCGCCAGGTCGTCTACGTCCTGCGCCTCCTGACGCACGCGGAGTACGACAGGCGACCGTGGATTCGAGAACCATGAGCAGGGTCAAGCGTTCCCTCCTCCGTGCCCTCCCCGGTCGGTTCCTCGACCTCGTCCGGCTGTACCCGCCTCACGCCATCGAGAACGAGTCGGACTACGACGATACCCTCGAGGTGCTGGAGGCCCTCCTGAGGCTTCGCCGCCCCACGCAGGGACAGGCGCACTACCTGGAAACCCTCACGCAGCTCGTCGAGGCGTACGACGCGCTCCACTACACGGACGACCTGAAGGGCCTGTCCCCCGTCGAGGCCCTCGGGACCCTCCTCGCAAGTCATCAGATGACGGCTTCCGACCTCGGCCGGCTCCTGGGCAGCCGCTCGCTCGGCTCGAAGCTCCTCCGTGGAGAACGGGATCTCAGCCAGGCCCACATCCGAAAGCTCTCGAAGCACTTCGCCGTCGATCCGAGCCTCTTCTTCGGCAGGTAGCGCAACCTACCTCGAACCTGAACCGCCCTCCTCCTCGGGCACGGGAACGAGGACCAGACCGTCCGTGCCCGCGTAGACGCGCAGGGGGTCGCTGCGGTCCTTCGTCTTCGG
>JAUXCH010000339.1 GCA_030618975.1 Planctomycetia bacterium | reverse complement strand
GGTCCTCGAGCAGCACGATCGCGCCTTCCAGGCGGGGCAACCAGGGCGTGCCGACGAGGGACGTCAGCAGCGACAGGTTGCCTCCGAGCAGCGGGCCCTCCGCCGGACCCCGTCCGGCAAGCAGTCGGCCCTCGAGTCGTCCGCTGCGCCCGCCCGCGAGCCAGGCCCGCAATTGGTTGCGCGCCGGCTCGGTCCACCGGTGGAGGTTCGAGACGACGGGTCCGTGGAGGGTCGCCCATCCCGCGCGCTGCCACGCCGCGTGGAGCGCCGTCGCGTCGGAGAAGCCGACGAGCCACTTGGGCTGCGACTCGAGCGGGGCCAGGTCGAGTCCCTCCAGCACCCGCGTGGCGCCGTAGCCCCCTCTCGCCACCCAGACGATCGCGGCATCCGGATCCCGCACCGCCGCGTTGACCGCGGCCGTGCGCTCGGAGAGCGTGCCCGCGGTATAGCGTCCCGTCGCGAGCACGGCGGCCTCGTCGTAGACGAGTTCGTAGCCCCACGATTCGAGGACCGCAGCGCCGCGTTCGAAGCGGTCCCGGTCCACGAGGCCGCTCGGGGCGACCACGTGTACGCGTGACCCGGGCGGGGCCGGCGGAGGGAAACGGAACGTGGGCTCGTGCACGGGGCGGTCTACGCCGCCTCGGCCTTCTGCTTGTGCGGGCCGTACAGCGCGTAGTAGACGACAGGGATCACGATCAGCGTGAAGGCGGTCGACGCGAGGATGCCGAAGATCAGGGTCCACGCGAGGCCGCTGAAGATCGGATCCAGGGTGATCGGCCACGCGCCGAGCATGGTCGTGAGCGCAGTCAAGATGATCGGCCGCAGCCGCTCCGATCCGCTCTGCAGCACCGCTTCCCGCATCGCCTGCCCCTGGGCCACGCGGGAGCGGATGAAGTCGATGAGAATGATCGCGTTGCGAATCACGATGCCGGCGAGCGCGATCATGCCGATCATGCCCGTTGCCGTGAACCACACGGGGCTCAAGTGCCCGCCGATCTCCACCGCCGTGAACTTGTTGAGCAGCCAGAAGCCCGGCATGATCCCGATCGCGCCTAGTGGAATCGAGACCATGATCACGAGCGGCATGAAGAACGAGTGGGTCTCGACCACGAGCAGGACGTAGATCGCAAGGAGGGCGCCGAGGAACGCCAGTCCCAGGTCGCGGAACACGTCGATCGTGATCTTCCACTCGCCCTCGCCGCCCCACTCCGCCTGGGCCTCGCCGGGCAGGGGGTTCTCCGCGAGGTCGTCCTGGATCGCGAAGACGACGTCGGCGGGCGGTCGCCCGGTCACGTCGCCGAGCACGAAGACCGTTCGTTCGAGGTCCTTGTGCATGTTCGTGAGGTCGTCGGGACGTTCCACGAAGCGACCGATCTCGGCGAGCGGGACGAGCACGCCCGTCCGCCCCTTCACCCGGAGCCCGGCGAGTTCCTCGGCGCCGCTCCGGTCGGCCCGGCTCAACACGAGGCGCAGCCTCAGAGCCTGCCGTTCGCCCGGTTCGTGCACCGTAGCGGGCTGGTCGCCCGTGAGCGCGAGCCGTAACGTCCGCACGACGTCGGTGGTGGCCACGCCGTGCAGCGCGGCCTTTTCCTTGTCGAGCACGAAGTCGAGCCGCGTGGTCTCCTCCTCCGCCATGATGTCGGTGTCGACGACGGAGTCCATGCCGGCGAGCCGGCGCTCGAGGTTGCGCCCGGCCTCGACGAGGTCCTCCCAGGACATGTCGTGCGAGCCGCGCACCTCGGCGACCAGGGTCGCGAGCACCGGAGGCCCGGGCGGCTGTTCCACGAGCTTGATCCGCGCCTCGTGACGCGCCGCGATCGCCTCCAGGTCGTTGCGGAGGCGGAGCGTCAGGTCGTGGCTCTGCTGCTCGCGCGCGTGCTTGGGCAGCAGGTTGATGCGGATGTCGGCCAGGTTCGGCGCTTGGCGCAGGTTGTAGTGGCGCACCAATCCGTTGAAGTCGATCGGGCTCGACGAGCCGACGTAGGACTGGTAGTTCGTCACCTCGGGAACCGTGGCCAGGTAGTGCTCGAAATCGGAGATCGCGGCACCGGTCCGCTCCAGCGTCGCGCCCTCCGGCAGATCGACCACGATCTGGAATTCGCTCTTGTTGTCGTACGGAAGCATCTTCAACGGGAGGCCGACGAGTGCGAGGAAGCCCGCTCCGCCCATCATCGCGACGATGGCGAGCAGCAGGGCCCACCGGGTCCACCGATGGTCGAGGAACATGGCGACGACCTTGCCGTACAGGCGGCTGGCCAGGCTCGGCTTGGACTCGCCGTGGTGGTCGCCCTTCCCGTAGCTCGGACGGAGCAGGTAGTACGCCATCCAGGGCGTGATCGTGAACGCCACCAGGAGGCTCATGGCCATCGCCACGGGCACGTTGATGGCCATGGGCCGCATGTACGGCCCCATCATCCCCGTGATGAACAGCATCGGCAGGAACGAGAGGATCACGGCCACCGTGGCGAAGATGACCGGAGGTCGCACCTCGTTGACCGCGTGGAGGACGGCCTGCAGGGGTGGCAGCGTGCGTTTCTTGAAGTGCCGGTGGATGTTCTCCACGTCGACGATCGGGTCGTCGCAGACCATGCCGAGCACGAGCACGAGCGCGAAGAGCGTCACCCGGTTGATCGTGTAGCCGGCCAGCAGGTTGAGGCAGAGGGTCAGCGCGAAGGTGATCGGCACCGCGGCCGCCACGATGAGCCCCTCGCGCCAGCCGAGGGCGTACGCGATGAGACCGATCACCGTGATGATGGCCAGTATGAGGTGTCCGAGCAGCTCGTTGACCTTCTCGTTCGCCGTCTCGCCGTAGTTCCGGGTGACGAGCATCTCGACGCCTGCCGGAACGATCTCCCTCTCGAGCGCCTCGGCACGCTCGACCACCTCGTCGGCCACCCAGACGGCATTCGTACCCTTCTTCTTGGAGAGCGCCAGGGTGACTGCGGGGTAGCCCGCGCCAGGTTCCGTCCCCTCCTCGTGCGCCCCGGGCCCGAAGGCGTGGCGGACGTAGCTCCGGCTCTCCTCGGGCCCGTCGATGACCTCCGCCACGTCGCGCAGATAGACGGGCCGTCCGCCGAACGCTCCCACGACCAGGTCCTCGACCTCGTCGCGGGCACCGACGAACGGCCCGGCGACCACGGGCACCCTCACGTCCCGGCGGTCGAAGGCCCCCGCGGCCAGCGAGGCGTCCGACGCGCTCAGCGCGAGCGAGACCTCGAGCGGCGACAGATCGTGCGCTGCCAGGGCCTCGGGGTCGATCTCGACCCGGACCTCGCGGGCGCGTCCGCCGAAGATCTCGGACCGCGAAAGGTCGGGGACGGGCGCCAGGCGCGCGGCCATCTCCTCGGCGATGCGGCGCAGGAGGGCATCGTCCGCCGTCTGCGACCAGAAGGTCAACGTGACGATGGGCACGTCGTCGATCTCGACCGGCTTCACCACCCAACCCGTGACGCCGGGCGGCACGGCATCGTGGGACGCGGCGATCCGGCTCTGCAGCCGGATGAGCGACTTCTCGCGATCCTCGCCGACGAAGAAGCGGACCGTCACGACCGCGTGGTCGCGCCGCGACATGGAGTAGACGTGCTCCACGCCGTCGACCTGCCACAGGAGCTTCTCGAGCGGCGTCGCGACGAGCTTCTCGCCCTCCTCCGCGCTGGCACCGGGGAACGACACGAAGACGTCGGCCATGGGCACGACGATCTGCGGCTCCTCCTCGCGCGGCGTGAACGTCACCGCGATGATGCCGGCGGCGACCGAGATGATGATCAGGAGGGGCGAGAGCGGTCCGGTGATCGACGCCCGGACCAGCTTCTGGACGAGCCCCTCGCGCTCGTCCGAACCGCTCATCGGACGCTCTCCCGGAGTCCGACGGTCTCGCCGCCGTCCAGGCCGGACAGCACCTCGACCCGGTCCCCCTCCAACCTGCGCCCCGTGGTGACGATCCGCCGCTCCCACCGGCCGTCGGAGGCCTTCACGATGACGCTCTCCAGCTGGCCGGTACGACGAATGGCCGCGGCGGGCACGCTCACGACCTCACGGGGCTCGAGCTGGACGCGGAGGCGACCGTACATGCCCGCGTGCACGCCTTCAGGCGGGTCGAACTCCATGCGCACGCGGAAGGTCCGGCTCCTCGGATCCGCCACGGGGCAGACCTCGGACACCATGCCCGTGACGGTCTTCCCCAGGGCCGGAAGGCGGATCTCGAACTCGGTGCCGTCCTCGACGCGCGCGATGAGCCCCTCGCGCACCTGGGCTTCGAGCCGCAGGTCGGTGGGATCCATGATCTCGTAGAGCGTCTTGCCCGGCCACGCGAGGTCGCCCTCCTCGACGGACTTGAGCGATACCACGCCGTCGATCGGGACCTCGATCTTCGCGTACCCCAGCGCCACCTCGGCCTGCGTGACGACCTGCTTCGCCTGCTGGATCTGCGCGTCGACGGCTGCGATGGCGGCGTCCGCCTCGGCGACGGCCGCCTCGGCCTCGAGATAGCCGGCCTCCGCCGCCTCCAGCTCCTCCGGTGTGGCGGCCTGGGCCGCGAGCAGGTTCCGCACGCGGTCGAACCGCTTCTGCGCCTGCACCTTCACCGCCTCGGCGCGAGCCTTCGCCTGGACGGAACGCTCGCGCGCGGCCCGGGCCTGGGCGAGACCCTCGCCGGCCTCGGCGCGCCGCGCCTGGAGATCGCGGTCGTCGAGCTCGATGAGGGGACGACCGGCCGTCACCCGCTGCCCGGCGTCTGCATGGATCTTCTTCACTCGCGCCTGGACCTGGGCGGCGACCTGGACCGTCGTGCGGGCCGTCACCGTGCCGACCGCGTACTCCTCGACGGGCACGCTCTCGCGCACGGCCGCCGCGGTCCGGGCGGGCGCCGCGAGTCCGGGCGGCGCGTCGAGCACGGCGGGCGCGACCTGCTCGCCCTCGAACGCGCCGGCCGCATAGAGCACGATCGCGACCACGAGCGCCAGGAACAGCACGAGACTCACGATCTTCTTCATCGCCACGTCTCCCGGCCCAGCCGGCCCAGGGCCCGCCGGGCATTCACCACCGCGCGGTTCAGGTCCAGCGACGCGCGGATCCGGTCCGTGCGCGCGCGGGTCCGGTCCCCCTCCACCTCCAGGAAGCGCGTGATGGTCGCCATCCCGGCCCGGTACTGCGTCTCGACGAGCACGAGCGTCTCGTCGGCCGCACCCACGGCCTGGACGGCGACGGCTTCTCGCGCACGCGCCTCCTCGAGCGAGAGGTAGGCGGTCTCGACGTCGTGCGCGATGTCGAGCAACGCGCGTCGGTCCCGCTCCTCGAGCCCCTCGACCACGGCGCGCGCCTGCATGACGTTCGCGCGCGTGCGCCCGCCGTCCCACAGGTCGAAGGTGAGGGCCACGGCGATCCACCAGTTGCTCCGGCTGAACTCCACCCCCTCGTCGTCCGCGTACCAGCGCGCCTGGAGGTCGAGGCTGGGGTAGCTGCCCCGCCGCGCCCGCTCCATCTCGATCCGCGCCCCCTTCACGGCCTGCCGGGCGACCCGCGCCTCGGGCCGGTGCCGGTACGCCTCCACCAGCGCCGACTCCCGTTCGGACGGGAGGTCGCCGCCTTCGAGCGACGGCTCGGCGAGCACGATCGACGCGTCGAGCGGCAGCGCCAGCAGGCGCCGGAGCGCCGCGATGCCGTTTCGCCGGGCGACGTCCGTGCGAATCCGCCGCTCCTTGGCCCGTGCGAGCCGGACCTCGAGCGAGAGCAGGTCGGAACGGAGTGCGCGTCCGTTGTCGACGAGCACACGCGTCTCGTTCACCTGCGCCTCGACGGTCCGGACGCTGGCATCGTCCGCCTGCAGGAGCTCCTCCGCGGCTCTCGTCTGGAGGAACGCGATGACCACCATCGCCGCGAGCTGGTTCGCGACGGCGTCGCGTTGCGACTTCGCGCCGCCGACGCCGGCCTCGGCGGCCCAGATCCCCAACTTCTTGCGGCCGCCGTCCCACAGGTTGT
>JAUXCH010000919.1 GCA_030618975.1 Planctomycetia bacterium | reverse complement strand
GGACCACGGTGTCCGCGAGGTCGTCCGTCGCGGCGCCGTCCGAGACGCCTTGCCAGCTCTCGAGGGCGACGTGCTCGCCTGCCTCGACCTGCACCCCGATCGGACCGGGCGGCAGGGGCCCCACGCGCGCCACGCCGTTCACGTCGGTGCGCCACGTCCCGGGGACGCGCTGGAAGTCGTCGTCACCCGCCTGCCGGGCGGCCGCCTCCACGGTGGCGCCCGCGAGCGGCGAGCCGTCCGAGCTCTCGACCTTCAGCGTCAACCACCGCGCCGCCTCGAGAACGATCTCGATGCGCCCCGTCTCACCGCTCTTCACGGTCAGCTCGTCCGACCGGTAGGGGGGCGAGCCGACGGCGGTCGCCCCGACGCGGTACGCCACGCCTGGGATCAGCGTGTCGACCGCGAACGCGCCGTCGTCGCCTGCGACCGCGCTGCCCACGCCGCCCCCGAACAGCGCGGTCTGGGCCGTGAGGCGGAACGCGAAGAACGAGCTCTGGAGTGCGAGCACCGCGCCCGAGACCCCCTTGCCGGCCTTCGTGGACACGCGACCCTCGAGTCTGCCCGCTTCTTCGACCTCGAGCGTGATCTCCTTCGACTCCCCGGCTGCGAGGGTGTGCGCCAGCGGGTTGTAGCCCTGGGGGTCCACGTCGGCGAGCCCGACCGAGGACCAGCCGCCGCCCATGGCGAAGATCGTGACGGCACCGGGCACGATGCCGGGCATCTCGAAGCGACCGGAGGGGCCGGTCTTCACGGCTGCCGGGAAGGCCAGGCTGAAGCCGCCCTCCATGGGCATGGCGAAGACCCACACGCCTGCCACGCCCGCCTCGTCTTCCTCCGCCAGGACCCGGCCCGTGACGCGCGCCGTGCGGAGCAGCCGGATCTCGAGCTCGCCGCCCGCGCCCGACAGCTGACCGGTGTGCGGCGCGTACCCCTCGGCTTCGACGAAGAGCCCGCCGTCGCCCTCCGGCACGGCGACCTCGAAGCCGCCCTCGGCGTCGGTGAAGGTGCGGACGAGCAGGAATCCGATTCCGGGGCCGCCCGATCCCGCCGTCACCGAGGCGCCCTCGACGGGCGACCCGTCCGCGTCGTCGAGCACGCGACCGCGGTGCACCTGGGAGCCGCCTCCGATCGTCAGGACGTACTCGTCGGCACGGGGGAGCACGATCGGGGCGCCGATCGCGCGGATCTTCCCCGGCGAGACGGCGGAGACGACGGCGGGGCCGGGCGGCAGGCCGCCGACCACGAAGCCTCCCTGCCCGTCGACGGACGCCACCACGGCCCCGGCGCCGGTCATCAGGATGGCCTCCATGTCCGAGCCGGTCGAGACGGTCACGAAGCCCTGGAACCTCGTGCCGTCCTCGTACACGACGCGTCCGGTGAGCGTCTCGCCGCCCTCGGGCAGCTCGAGCCGCGCCTCGACGCGTGCTCCGGCAGCCGGGAGGCTCACCGTGGCCCGCGCGCGACTCCCGTCGTCCGCGACCGCCCGCAGCTCGTAGGCGCCGGATGCCAGGCCGTCGATCGTGAACCGGCCGTCCTCACCGGAACGCGTCGTCGCGAGCGCCCGCCCGGTGGCGACGCCGCCGTCGAGGATGCGCTGGAGGAACGACCGCCCCCGCCACATGCCGAGCGGGTCGACGCCCGAGAAGCTCTCGAGCAGGTGCACGGAGACGTCGGCCGCGCGGCCCTCGCCGCCCTGGAGGACGAGACCCAGCAGCGCGCCGGGGCCCCGGTGCTGGAGGGGGATCGTCGACGCGTCTTCACCGCCCCGGAGGAGGGCGGGCGCCTCCTCGTCGGAGGGCGCGCCGATCCGGCTGTCTCCGGCGTCCGATGAGGTGTCGGTGTCGGTGTAGGTGTCGGTGTCGGTAGGCCAGACGAGCCAGACGACGGCTCCCGCGGCGAGGAGCGCGACGAGGAGGAGCGGGAGGGAACGGCGCATGGCGTCTCCCAGCCTGGGTGGGAGACGCCAGCCTACGCCCCGCAGGCCCGGGGTCTAGCCGACCTCGAGCATCTCCTGGACGTCGACGATCTTCACGCGCGGACGGCCGGC
>JAUXCH010000987.1 GCA_030618975.1 Planctomycetia bacterium | reverse complement strand
GGCGTCCTGCTGCTCTACGGAGCGGTCTCCGCACTCGTCGCGCCGGTGCTCGCCGTCGCGGCGCGACATCTCGCCCGCGAGGGGCGCGCGGCGTGGCTCGTCCGCGCCGGGCGGGAGCTCTACCCCGTCGCCGTGGTCGCCGCCGTCCTCGCGTTCGGATTCGTGATCGGCGACCTGACCGAGAACCACGGCGTCCCGGCGTCGGCGCTCGAGATCCTCCTCGCGGCGATCGGTCTCGTGCTTCCGGGCCTCGCGGCGCTGTGGGGCGCCCTGCGCGCGGGGCGGCCGGGCCTCATCCACGTGGCGCTGCTCGCGGGACTCCTCTTCTACACGTTCCTGGTGCAGCGCACGGACGTGCTCGCCTTCCTCGACGGCTATCACCTGCACGCGCTCGTGGTGTTCGGCTCGACGCTGCTCTTCCTGTCCGAGTTCCACCCGGGAGCGCTGGGGCGCTGGTTGGCGATCGACGGCCTCGCGCTCACCTTGCCCGCCATCGTGCGCTACGTCCCGGCGGCGCTCGGGGCCGACTCCCGAATCGACGCGGCGTCCTCCGCCCTCGCGCTGGCCGCCGTGGCGGTCGCCGCCGGCGCGCGGCGCCTTTCGTGGCCGTTCCTCTACGGCGTCGCGGCCGTCCTCGTGAACCTGATGCTCTTCGCCTTCTGGCAGCGTCACGGCCTCGTCGACCCCGCCTTCTACGGGATTCCACCCGGGCTCACGCTTCTCGGCGCGGCGATGCTCCTCCGCGGGCGGATTTCGCCGGCCGCGAGCCTCGCGCTCGTCGTGCCCGGGCTGGCGCTGCTCTACGGCTCGGTCGCCGTCCAGGTCGTACGCGTCGACACGCCGCTGCACGCGCTGATCCTCTTCGGGCTCGGGCTCCTCACCGTCGTGCTCGGGTTCGCGCTGCGCCGCAACGCGTGGGTCGTCGTCGGTGTCGTCGTGATCGTGCTCGACGTGGTGGTCTACCTCCTCGTGCACGGGTTCGAGTCGGGCTTCTTCGGGGCGGCGCTCCTCGTGGTGTCCGGGCTCGTGGTGATGGCCGTGGCGGCGCTCACGACGGTGCGTCGCCGGAAACGCGCGGCCGAGTCCGGTCCGCCGTCGGCCGCAGCGCCGTCCCCTCCCGACCCCGTCGGGCCCGAGGAGGGGACCTCCGATGCTTGAGCTGCGTTGTCCCACGTGCGGCCTCGCGAACGCCGTGGCGAACGCCGACGTCCTGGACCGGGTGCGTTGCGCCGCGTGCGAGGGGCGCCTCGAGGAGGACACGCTCGTCCGCTACTTCGTGGCCGAGGGCGGGTACTCGCATGGTCCGCAGGTGCACCGCGATCTCGTGAACGGCGTGGCCATGGGCACGCTCACGCCCGACGTGCTGCTCTCCGAGGAGGATGGTCCCTGGTTCCGCGCGGGCGAGCGGGAGGACCTCTTCGGGCGCACGCGGGGCGCGGTGCCCGGGGCGGCCCCCCGCCCGCTGGCGCGCAAGCTACGGCGCAGCGCGGTCCCCGGATCGGTCAACGGCATGGCCCTGCTGGACGTCGTCGCCGGTATCTCGATCCTGCTGCTCGCCGGCTTCGGCTTCCTCTTCGCGGCGTCGTGGGGCGCGGTGGGGGAGGCCCTGCCGTTCTTCGTGGTCCTCCTGTTTCTCGGAGGCGGCCACTTCGCGCTGGCGAAGGAGCTCC
>JAUXCH010000884.1 GCA_030618975.1 Planctomycetia bacterium | reverse complement strand
TAGAGGACGGGGGCTTCGACTCCCCACCGCTCGCGCATCACCTCCGCGGTCCACCGGGAGTTCGCAAGAATGAGGTCTTCGCCTGAGAAGATGTCGCGCCCGGACCTGCGAGCAATGGCACGGGTCAATGCCAGATAGGGGCGGCGCAGGAAGGCATGGTGATGGAACCAACCTCGCACGCCCGAAGGAGAAGCGTCGTGCGCCCGACGGACCTCCTCATCCCACGAAAAGTCGGCGACGCAGTGGATGGCCGGGCGCCCACAGTCGATCAAGTTGTAGGCGCTGAGAAGCACGTCGAAGCCGTTGGCGATGTCTTGGCAGTGACGCTGGAAGAACGCCCCTCGCAGAGCGTCGCCCCCGCGCAACAGGCGCAGCATCGCAACCGACTTGGCTGCAGAGATTCCCACGCCCGAGCCCGTCAAGCTCGTGCCACACGCCGCATCGAGTTCGGCGAGATCAACAGGCCCCGCCGTCACCAGCGCAACGTCATACTCGTCGCGGAGCGCCTGGGCTGCCCAGAGTGCACGGGCCTCGGACCCCCCGCGACCTTGGAGGGGGTGGCAGATTGCGACACGCAATCGACTCACTGTGGTACGCCGCAACCTGATGCCGAAATGGCACGAAGGAGATCGTGGAGTTTCTCTACCTGCTTCGACGCATCACCCACTTGGCAGATTCGCTCGCGCCCCGACGTGCCCATGGATCGCCGTACGTCCCGGTTCAGAGCGAGATAGTGCACGGCATGTGCCATGGGCCCCACATGGTACTTATCAACGAGATAGCCCTTCCGTTCCTCCTCGACCATGCCTGGGATGCTGCCACTCCACGCAGCAACAACTGGAAGACCTGGGGCCGCAGCCTCGACCAAGGCGACGGGCGCGCACTCACGTTGTCCGGTTCGTGTTGTCAGGAAGTGCTGCACGCCTGCGCCGCGAGGGCCACGGAAAGCAGGGCGCGAGGCCAAGGTTGACCCAGAAGAGGGTCGAGACCTGCGCGTCCGTGAGATCGTCGTGCTGGACGGTAGCGGCCGAGAGGCCAAGCGAAGAGAAGAGGGCGACGAAGCCGGTCAGTGCCGTCACTATCGCCACGAGTCCGAAATCCGCGGGCGTGAGAAGGCGCGCTAGCACGGCGAGCCCGCCGAGTTGGATCACGAACCTCGCCCCTTGCGCAGCCAGCGTGACGGCGCCGCCGCGGACGGCGCGCCCGCGCAAGTTGGCGAGCAGGTCGTCGGTGCGGAGGTGAACGTCGGCGTCAGGGGGGGGGGGACTTGCGTCGGCAGGCATGGGTAGTGCAGCCGCGAGGACGCGCTCTACGAGCGGTCGCTCTTCTCCCTGTACCCGTACCTCGAATAGTAGCCGTAGTACCCGTGGTAGCCGTAGCCGCTGCGGGCCGAACGTGTCGCATCGAACGCGTTGAAGACGATCCCCAGGAGGTTGCCGTGGAGTCGCTCGATCTGCTCCTGTGCGCCCTGCGCCACTTCGACGCCGTACTGGTTGTAGCGGACGAGGAGGAAGACGGCGTCGAGCTGCCGGAAGAACGACGCGGCGTCGGCCACAGCGAGGACCGGCGGGACGTCGAAGAGGACGTACTCGTACTCCTGCTTCAGATCCCCGAGCAGCGTCGTGAACACATCCGAGTCGAGGAGCGCGCCGGGGTTCTCGGTGCTGCGGCCTGCGGGGAGAACCTGGAGGTTCTCGACTTCGGTCGAGTGGAGCACATCCCGCCAGGCCACCTCGCCGCGGAGCACGTCCACAAGCCCGGGCTCGCGGCTTCCACCGAGGTAGGTGTGAACCCTCGGACGACGCATGTCGGCATCTACCACGATCACCTTGGCGCCCGCCTTCGCCATCACGACCGCGAGGTTCAAGGTCGTGACGGTCTTGCCCTCGGACTGGACGGACGACGTGATCGCGAGCGTCTGGACCGGTTCGTCCGGGGTCGCGAAGCGGATGTTCGCCCGGAGCGTGCGGTAGGCTTCGGCGAGCACGCTCGACGGGGCGGTGATCGTCACGAGCGACGTCCCCTTCCCGCCACGCTCGCGTCTCTTGACGCTCTTGAAATCGGGGATCGAGGCGTAGATCGAGAGGCCGAGGCCGTCCTCGAGGTCCTGCGGCGTCTTCACGCGGCGGTTCAGGTACCCGAGCAGGAACGCGATGCCGAGGCCGCCGAAGAGCGAGAGCAGGATCGCC
>JAUXCH010000195.1 GCA_030618975.1 Planctomycetia bacterium | reverse complement strand
CCGGTGCCCCGCGGCCTGACGCTCCGCGGCCTGGCGCTCCGCGGCCTGGCGCACCGCGGCCTAGCGCACCGCGGGCCGGGGCGCACCGGCCTTCCGGACCTCGTGGACGACTTCGCCGTTCGGATAGAAACCGCGCCAGCGCACGGCGAGGAACGGTGTGGCGGGTAGCCGCCTGAGCGTGACGTCCTCGAGCTTTCCTTCCAGGCAGCGTCCGGCGTAGCGATCCCACGTGCTACCGGTCTCCAGGTCCTTCATCTTCGCGGCGTCCGGGTGGGCCTCGAAGGTGAGCGTCTCACCGCGCGCCTTCGCCAGGAAGGCCTTGGTACGCAGGCTCTCCCGGTCGAACACGACGAGCAGCGGCTCCTCGCCGAACACGGTGTTGAGGACGGGCGAAGCCTGCAGGCGGTCGTACGGGTAGAGACGCACGTCGCGGCCCGAGCCGACGCTCAGTCCGTAGTGCGCGAGCTTGTCGGCGAGACCGAATCTGCCCATGAAGCCGTGGTCCTTGCGGCCGAGCAGGACCTTGGAGTCGGGATGCTCGAGCTTCCACGTCTTCCAGGTGACGACCTCGCTCGGCACGAAGTCGAGCCGTTTTCCCTTGAGCTTCCCCTTGATGGCCTCCCCCGTGACGTGGACCCAGAGGGACCCGGTCTCCTTGTCGTACATGACGAAGGAGCGGCGGTAGAGCACGCCCTCGTGTCCGAACGACAGCGTGCGGTTGCCCACCTTCCGGCCATACACGATGGCCGTCTGGCACAGCGTTCACCACGACGCGGCGATGGGCACCTTGCCGCAGACGTCGTTCACGAGCTCGTGCACGCCCATCACCCGGACGGGGTAGGCCTTCGACTCTTCGCCGACCGTGACCCCGATCACGAGCTCGTCGTCCTCCAGCGCCTTGTCGGCCTGGGCGACGCTCGCCAGCTTGGGATCGAACAGCACGGGGAACCGGTCGCGCGGCACGACCCGGCGGGCGTTCGCGTCGTAGTCTTCCTCGGTCAACGGCTCGGCCCGTGCGGACAGGGCGAACGACAGGGCGAGAACGAGACTCAGGATCGTCGGTGCGGCGCGGGGCATGGGCATGAAGTCCTCCGGACCTGGGCCTTCGACGCAACCTGGGACGTACGAGAAGTGCGCGAGGTTGCGTCGAAATCGGCGGATTGCCGGGAACATGCATGCATACGCATGCGCCTCCGCCCCCGGGGGAGGGGAGATGGGGGGGACGGTAGGATCGCCGCCCCTGTCCTGTGGGAACGCCGTCATGACCGTCCGGACGATCACGGTCCTCATCTCGCTCGTCGCCTTCGTCGGGATCCTCTTCGGCCTGGTGGTCGTCGCGGGGTCGACGACCGATCGCTCGCCGAACGATCCCTGGACCCACGTGCCCGTGAAGCTGGCTCCCGTCGAGCACACGCAGTTCTTCGAGGGGACCTTCGAGGACGGTCCGTCGGTCACGCGCGCGTGTCTCGGCTGCCACGAGCACGCCGCGGAGCACGTGATGCGGACCTCCCACTGGTCGTGGGCGGGCGAGGACGCCGTGGACCCGCTCTCCGGCGAGCCGATCCGCATTGGCAAGAAGAACCTGCAGAACAACTTCTGCATCTCGATCGCGGGCAACTGGCCGCGGTGCACGTCCTGCCACGTGGGCTACGGGTGGCGCGACGGGACCTTTTTCGAGACGGCCGGTCCGGAGCAGGTGGACTGCCTCGTCTGCCACGACCGAAGCGGGCAGTACCAGAAGGCTGCCACGGGCGCCGGTCACCCGGCGAAGGGCGTCGACCTGCTCGCCGCCGCGCGGAGCGTGGGCCGGACCACGCGGGCCAGCTGCGGAACCTGCCACTTCAAGGGCGGCGGCGGCGACGGCGTCAAGCACGGCGACCTCGACGAGACGATGTACTTCCCGCCGGAGCGCGTCGACGTGCACATGGGCAAGCACGACCTCGTCTGCGCGGACTGTCACAAGACGGAGGACCACCGGATTCTCGGTCGCCTGCTCCCCCCCGATCGCGCGGAGGGTACGCGGGTGAACTGCACGGACTGCCACGGCGAGGCGCCTCACGACCAGGACCGCCTGAACTCGCACGTGAAGACGCTGGCCTGCCAGACCTGCCACATCCCGACCTTCGCCGTCGAGACGGGTACGAAGATGTGGTGGGACTGGTCGAAGGCCGGCCTCGAAGGCGACGAGCAGGGAATCGCCGAGCGCCTCACGCACGAGATCCAGCAGGACCCTTCCGCGCGCGAAGGGATGCCCGCGGGCGTCGTCGCGATGTTCGAGCGCGTCGGGTCCGACCCCGATCTCTGGACGCACTATTCGAAGAAGAAGGGCCTGTTCCTGATCGCGCGCCGCCAGGTGCCGGAGTACCGGTGGTACGCCTGCACCACGCAGCGCTATCTCCCCGGGGAGGCCCTGGCCGACGGCGAGGTCGCGGTGATCAACCGGCCCAACGGGGGCGCGCGCGATCCCAACGCGAAGATCTGGCCCTTCAAGATCCACCGGGGCCGCCAGCCCTACGACCTCCGGGACGGCCACCTCCTGACGCCCCACGTCTTCGGCGCGGGCGGGTACTGGACGGCGTTCGACTGGGATCTCGCGCTCCGGACGGGAGCGGAGGCCGCAGGCATCGGGTTCAGCGGCGAGTTCGGCTGGAGGACGACCGAGATGTACTGGCCCCAGAACCACATGGTCCAGGACAAGGAGTATTCGCTCGGCTGCACCGACTGCCACGGGCGCGGCGGCCGCATGGACTGGAAGGGCCTGGGATTCACGGGGGATCCCGCGTTCCAGGGGGACCGCCGCCAGATGGATCTGCTCCGTGACGGGGAGAGCGACCGATGAGGCCGAGTCCCTCCCTCGTCGCGGGTCTCGCACTTGCGCTTGCGTTCGCGTTCGCGTCTCCGGCGTCGGCCGGTTCGCCGCTGCACCCCCCCGTGGTGCTCCTCGACGAGGAGGGCGCCGAGGTGCTCGAGACCGGGAAGCCGGTGTCGCCCATGGTGACGTGCGGCGAGTGCCACGACACCGACTACATCGCCGAGCACAGCTACCACGTGGCCGTCGGCTTCGACGAGCGCTTCGAGCCCGGCTCGGTCGCAGGCGTGCCGCCCTGGAACACGAGCCCCGGCACCTTCGGGCGCTGGGACGCCCGCCGCTACCGGCGCCTCACGGTTCCCGGGGAAGCCGCGTTCGACCTCGGCGTCGCCGACTGGATCCGCCTCTTCGGCGACCGGCACGCCGGCGGAGGCCCCGCCTTCCTCGCGCGTGACGGCGGCCCGCTGGCCGACCGTCGCGCCGGCGAAGCGATCGACCCCGAAACGCACGCCCTCGATCCCGAGACGGGCGAACCCGTCCCGTGGGACTGGCAGGCTTCCGGCGCCGTCGAGATGAACTGCTTCCTCTGTCATCTCGGTCGGCCGGACAACGCCGCCCGGATCGACGAGATCCGTGCCGGGGCGTTCGCGTGGGCGGCGACGGCCACGCTCGGGAAGACCGGCCTCGTCACCCGGCAGGGCGACGGGACCTGGGCGTACGAGCGCTCCGCCTTCGCGGAGGACGGAAGCGTGACCCGGGAGCGCCTGGGCATCGTCGATCCCCGCTCGAGGAACTGCGGGCAGTGCCACGGCCTGGTCCACGAGGGCGCGGAGCCCGTGACCCTCACCTACGGTCTGAACCAGTGGGAGACCGCCTCGAAGGGGCAGGTGTTCAGCGCGCAGCTCGTGCGCGACTCGGCACTCAATCTCGCGAACAAGGAGGGCCTCTCCCTCCCCTGGGACGTCCACGCCGCGCGCCTCGTCGTCTGCACCGACTGCCACACGTCGCTCAACAACCCGGTCTTCTTCTCCGAGGCGGAGCGATCCCGGCCGAGCCACTTGTCCTACGATGCCAGGCGCCCCTCGATCGGCGACTACCTCACGAAGCCGAGCCACAATTTCACCAAGGGCGAGTCGGCCCAGGGCACCACCGCGCGACGCCTCGACGGCACGATGCGGCGCTGCGAGGACTGCCACGACGCCCTCCAGGTCCACGAAGAGTGGCTGCCCAACCCGCGGCGGCACCTCCGGACGATGCTCTGCGAGACCTGCCACGTCCCGCGCGTCCACGCGCCGGCGCGCCAGCAGACCGACTGGACGGTGCTCACGACCATGCGCGGGCCGCGCATCGAGTACCGGGGAACGGACGGTCCCATCGGCGATCCCGCGACCCTCCTCCCCGGCTTCGAGCCCGTGATCCTCCCGCGCCACCAGAAGAACGGCCGGATCCGGCACGGTCCCCACAACCTCTGCACCTGCTGGAGCTGGGTCGGCGGCGAGCCCGAGCGGCCCGTGCGAACGCGCGAGCTCGAGGCCGCCTGGTTCGTGGGCGACGCGTACCACCCCGACGTCGTCGCGGCGCTCGACGAGGACGGCGACGGCCGGCTCGCGCGCGAGGAGTTGCGCCTCGACACGGAGGCCAAGGCCGCGGCCGTGAAGGCGCGCCTGGAGGCCGTGGGCGTGAAGGCCCCTCGCATCGCGGGCTGGATCCAGCCCCTGAGCCTCCACCACGGCGTCGCCCCCGGCGCGTTCGCCACCCGGCGGTGCGAGACCTGCCACGCGCGCGAATCCCGCCTCACCCGGCCGTTCGAGCTGAGCTCGTACGTACCGGCCGGTGCGACGGCGAAGCTCGTCGGGGACTCGAACATCCGCATGCCGGGTCGGACCTTCACGTCGGAAGGCCGGCTGTTCTACGAGCCGGTCCCGACCGCCTCGGGACGCTACGTCATCGGGCACGACCGCGCCGGCTGGATCGACCTCGTCGGCGCCTTCCTCGTGATCGGAACCCTCCTCGGCGTGCTCGCCCACGCCCTGCTGCGGCGCCACCACACGCGCAGGCGGGAAGGAGCGCAGGCGTGAAGTACGAACGCGTCCGGCTCTACGAGCCCTACGAGCGCATCTGGCACTGGATCCAGGCGATCGCCGTCCTGCTGCTCCTGCTGACGGGCCTCGAAATCCGAGACCACGTCCGCCTGCTCGGCTACGAATCCTCCGTGCGTATCCACAACGCGCTGGGCTTCTTCCTGCTCTTCAACGCATTCCTCGGGCTCTTCTACTTCCTGACGAGCGGGGCCATCAAGCAGTACGTCTCCGAGCCCCGCGACTTCGCCACGCTTGCCGTGCAGCAGGTCACGTACTACGTGCGCGGGATCTTCCACGGCGACCCGCACCCCGTGGAGCGCACCGCCAAGGCGCGCCTCAATCCGCTGCAGAAGACGGTCTACTTCGTGATCCTGAACCTCCTCCTGCCCTGGCAGGTGTTCACGGGGCTCGCGATCTGGGGCCTCGAGCGCTGGCCGCACCTGGAGGACGTGATCGGCGGGCTGCCCTTCCTGCTACCGCTGCACGCGCTGGGTGCCTGGCTCTTCGCCGCCTTCATCATCATGCACGTCTACCTCACGACGACGAGCGGTCGACGCCCACTCGACGGCATCCGGGCCATGGTCACCGGGTGGGAGGAAATCCCCGCGCCCGCCGAAGACGACGAAGAGGAGGCGACCTCGTGAAAGAACCTCGGCCGTACTGGAATGCGTACGTGGGAGGCATCGTTCTCGGCGTCGTGCTCTTTCTCTCCTTCGCCCTGACCCGCCACGGGCTGGGCGCATCGGGCGGCGTGGCGCGAGCCGTGCTCGCCGCCGAGAAGGTCGTCGCGCCCGACCACGTGAACCGGTCCGCCACGCTGGCCTCGTGGGCGGGCGGCGAGAAGAACCCGCTCGACTCCTGGCTGCTCTGGGGCATCCTCGGCATGGTCGTCGGCGGCGTCGTCTCCGGCCTCCGCGGACGTCGCCTGAAGCTCGAGACCTACAAGGGCCCGCGCATCTCCGTGCCGACGCGGTGGACGATGGCGCTCCTCGGCGGGGTGGTGATGGGCTTCGGCGCGCGCATGGGCCGCGGCTGCACCTCCGGGCAGGCGCTCAGCGGCGGCGCCGTGCTCTCCGTGGGCTCCTGGGCCCTCATGTTCGCCATCTTCGCAGGCGGCTACCTGCTCGCGTACCCGCTACGCAGGTTCTGGAACTAGGGCCATGAACGCGCTCGCCATGCTTCCGCTCCACCTCGACACCTGGATCGTGTCGCTGCTCATCGGCGTCGCCTTCGGCTACACGCTCGAGAGCTCCGGCTTCGGAGACGCGCGCCGGCTCGCCGCGCAGTTCTACCTGCAGGAGATGCGCGTACTGAAGGTCATGTTCATGGCCATCGTCACGTGCATGCTCCTGATCGCCTGGTCGTCCGCCCTGGGCTGGCTCGACTTCGAGGCCCTCTTCGTCAATCCCACGTACCTCGGGTCGGGCATCCTCGGTGGCTTCCTGCTCGGCCTCGGGTTCATCATCGGCGGCTACTGCCCCGGCACGTCGATCGTCTCCATGGCCACGCTGAAGGTGGACGGGGCGATCTTCGTCGGCGGCGTCGGCATCGGCTCGTTCGTGTTCGGCGAGACGGCCGACGGCTTTCGCGAGTTCTACGACACGGCCGGCTTCCTCGGCCGCTTCACGCTGCCCGAGTGGCTCGGTCTTCCGGCAGGCGTCGTGGTGCTGCTCGTCGTGCTCATGGCGGGCTTCATGTTCTGGGGTGGCGAAATCCTGGAGCGGACGTTCGGCCGGGGCGGGAAACAGGAGGGCAAGGAGCAGACGGGTGCGCGCCCCGGCTTCTGGCGCCCCGCGATGAAGGGCGGCGCCGTCGCGATGGTCGTCTTCCTCGTGCTGGCCTTCGCCCTGCCGTTCGTGGGACAGCCCACGATCGAGGAACGGGTCCAGGCGTTGGACGCCGAGACCACGCCCCTTCTCGAAAGTCGCGACGTGCAAATCGAGCCGATCGAGATGCTCGGCCTCATGCACAACCACGTCCAGGGAAGCCTCGGCCGGTTCCGGCTCGTCATCCTCGACGTGCGGGACGAATCCGAGTTCAACCTCTTCCACCTCGTCGACGCACGCCACGTCACGCTCGACGAGCTGAAGGGCGACGCGGGGCGGGCGCTGCGTGACCAGGCGTACGACACCGCGATCTTCGTCGTCGCCGCCCAGGGCGAAGTGCGGTCCACCGAGGCGTGGAAGATCCTCCACGCACAGGGCGTGAGGAACGCCTACGTCCTCGCGGGCGGGCTCGACCGCTGGCTCGAGGTGTTTCGCGGGAGCGACGCGTCGTTCGACACGGCGCTGGGCGACCGCTATCCGTTCGCCCGGCCCACCCTGCCCGTGTTCCAGCAGATGGTGAAGGCCGAGGCGGACGGGGACGAAACGGCGTGGAAGGTGAAGCCCGTGGTGAAGGCGGCGGCCCCAACGGGCGGCTGCGGCTAACAATCGCATTGACGGATTTGCACCCGGTACCAGTTTTCGGCATTGAGATGCCCAACAGGCTGCGACGATCCGGTTCGGGTACACTGCCGCGCCATGCAGGAACGCAGCCTCCCCCTGTCCGACCGGTACGACCCGAAGACCCAGCGCGTGCTCCGCTACGAGGCGGCCCAGCTCGACGACCAGCTACGTGACCTGCAGGACGTCGTCGCCGGCCTCCACGTCGAGCACCTCCAGTGGCAGCCTGAGCCCGGCCGCAACACGATCGGCATGCTGCTCGCCCACATCGCGGTGGCCGAGGTGTTCTGGATGCAGGTCGCCGCCGCGGGCCCCCACGGGACCCCCGAGGCCGAGGGGCGCGTGAAGGAGGTGATCGGCATCGCGGGACACGAGGACGGCATGCCCCTGGCCGCCTGCGGAGCGCATCCCGCCTCGCTCGCCGGCATGCGGATCGAAGACTATCTGGCCATGCTCGCCGACGCCCGCGAGGCCACGCACGCCACGCTCTCGTCCTGGCAGGACGAGGACCTCGTGCAGACCTACGTGCTCGAGGACGACCGGATCTCCCGCGCGTGGACCGTCTATCACGTCCTGGAGCACCTCTCCTCGCACCTCGGACAGATCCGACTGCTCAAGCGGGGGATGAAGGACACCGGCGCCCTCGCCTGACGGATTTGACGGATTTGCACCCGGTACCAGTTTCCCGCATTGGGAAGCCCCATTCGGCCGGCCCGTACACTCT
>JAUXCH010000611.1 GCA_030618975.1 Planctomycetia bacterium | reverse complement strand
GTCGGGAGATCCTCGCTCCACGTCACGAGGTCACCGGGCTGCGCCTCCTCGGCGCTGGCGGGGGCGAGCAAGAGCAGCCCGAACACCAAGGAACCGATGCGAGTGATCCACGACATGCGCGATCCTCCGTTGCCGAGCCTGGAGCGTCCGTACCGGCCCACCGAACCTGGGCCCCGATCGCAGACGCCCAATCGTTGCAGGCCCTTCCGCGCCATCCTACCTGCCGGCGCCTCCGCCGGCCGTGGGCAGGCACGGGACACCCGGCACGGCCAGCATGCATTCGGCGAAGCGGCTGCCCCGGAGGCTCTGGGCGCCGCAGCACGGCTGGAAGGGGGGCATCCGATGGGCGGATCATCGAGGAGGGGGCGCGGGACGTCCCGGTGGACACGGTCTTCACCTGCCGCGTCCCGCCACCCGCTGCCCTTCGAAGGCCAGGGTGTCGGCCTCGTCGGTGGAATCGTAGGATGCATGGGCCGCGCGGCTGCGCGCCGCGTTCACCTCCTGTAGGGCAGCCCCAGGAGAGCCGGGCGATGACGGATCACCGCACACGAAACGCCGCTCGCCTCGGGGGGCTCGTCGTGTTGCTGATGACCGCGTGTGCGAGCGCGGGCTGCGGGGAAGGGACGGACCTGCCGGGCGTTCCCGGCCTCTCTCCGCCGGGCATCGATCTCCCGCGCGTGGGAACGCTGGGCCGCGTGCCTGCCGGAGAGGGCCGGGTCCACGTCGTCATCGACGGTGACGGACGCATCTCGATCGACGGCGTGGGCCCCCTCGACCTCCACAGCCTCCGATACGAACTCGAAGTTCGCACGGAGGACCCGCGCTGGCGCGAGCCAGGCGGGGTGAGCGGGCAGACCCTGCTCCTCGACGTGGATTCCTCCGCGCCGTGGATGGTCGTCCAGTGGGTCCTGAGGGTGGCCATGGAGCCGCGCGTGGGGCTCTACAGGGTCTACCTCGGTGCACGGCCGTGGGAGGACACCGGGCGCGGCGCGATCGGCATCACACAGCCAAGAGACGGCGGGCTCCTCCAATACGAAGACATGCAACCGCCGTGGCTGTTCCCGTCGCTCGTGGTGAGGCTCTTCGCAAAGGCAGGACAGGAAGCCGACGCAGATCCCGAGCTGCTCTACGACGTCCTCCGCGCCGAGCGGTACCTGCTCGGCAACGTGAGGCTCAACTACGAGATCCGGATGCCCCGCCCCCTGGGGCCTGCGGTCCCTGCGGGATTCGTCATCCGCGTGCTCGACGTCGGCTTGCGGGCCGGGGGGATGACGGACCTCTTCATCGAGGGTCTGCCCCCGCCTGCCGGCAAGGCCGGCACGGACGTGGACGCCCTTCTGGCCCGGGTCGCCGAGCTGAAGGCCCCGGGCTCCAAGGTGAAGATGCGCTTCGGGAGGGACCGCGCCTTCGAAGGCCGGCCCGGCCACGAACTCCGGGCGCCGGCCAACGCGCGCGGTCTGCTGCCCGTTCTGTATGGCCTGGCGCCTGACGCCGAGGAACCGAGGCTGGACGACGACCAGGAGTTCGTGGCGGAGAGCGAGACGGAACTCGACGAGCTGGGGGCGGTCCACGAGACGAGCACGGTCGTGGAGGAGCCCGCCATCCCGGACGCGGACACCGCCGATCACGTCGAGCCCGACAGCGACCTGCAGGTCGCCGAGGTGCCGAGGAACGAGACCATCTCCGATACCTCGTTCGAGGGCCCTACCAGGAACGGGTTGGTCGGCGTCGGCGGCGGCGACGGCGGCGCGTTCCACGACCGCGGCCGGCATCGCGATCTGACGAACGGCCAGGGCCGGAGCGGGCATGCCATCGATCGAGCGCTCAAGTGGCTCGCCGCGCACCAGTCACCGAACGGCGGCTGGGGGGCCGCGACCTTCATGAGGTGGTGCGACGGTGAACCTGCCCCCCAGAGACCGGACGGTCCGGGGAAGGCCTTCTACGACCCCGGCGTGACCGGCCTCGCGCTCTGCGCATTCCTCGGCGACGGGTACACGCATCGCGGACGGCACTGCTATCGGAAGACCGTCTCGAGAGGTCTTCGCTACCTCAGGAACATCCAGGATGCCGGGGGGTGCTTCGGACCTCGCGCTTGCCACGACTACGTCTACAACCACGCCGCGTGCGCCCTGGCCATGGTCGAGGCCTACGGGATGACGGGGAGCTCGCTGTTCAAGGGCTCCGCGCAGAAGGCGCTCGACTTCCTCGCGACGGCGCAGAACCCCGGGCTCGGATGGCGCTACGGCGTGAGGCCCGGCGACAGCGATACGTCCGTCACGGGGTGGGTGGTGGCGGTGCTTCACAGCGCGGTGTTGATCAATCGAAATGCCGTCGAGCACGGCAAGCCGCCTCCCCTCACGATCGAGGCGGGGGCATTCGACGGCGCCAGGGCGTGGATCGAGAAGATGACCGATCCGGGTTCCGGTCGCACGGGCTACATCCAACGTGGAGGAGTGTCTCCCCGGCCACAGGAGACGATCGACCGGTTCTCCCCCCGCCTCTCCGAGTCGATGACCGCCTGTGCGATCCTCGCCCGCATCCGGATGGGGGAGGATCCGCACACCAGCGAGGTGATCCAGAAGGGCGCGAGACTCTGTGTGCTCCGACCGCCGGTCTGGGACCCCGCGGGCGGTCACATCGACATGTGTTACTGGTACTGGGGCTCACAGGCGCTCTATCAGGTGGGTGGCGCTGCGTGGAAGACGTGGAGGGCGGCCCTGATCGACGCCCTGTGCGAAAGTCAGCACCAGGACGGCACGTACTGTGGCCTCAAGGGCTCCTGGGACCCGCTTGGCCCGTGGGGCGCCGACGGTGGACGCGTGTACGCCACCGCGATGCTCGCCATGTGTCTGGAGGCAGGCCGCGGTCGGCATGACAGGGAGTTCACCGAGCGTTAGCCCATCCACGATTCGATAGCCGGGACGATGACGAGCCGCCCCACGTCGCCGGAGGTCCCGGCCTGGGCAAGCACGAGCCGATGGTGGCGCCGGCACCTCGCCTCGACGACGTGGACCGCGGCGCCCGTGAGATGCGCGGTCGTCTCGCACCGCTCGACCGAGCACTTCCGGTCGAGCGTCGGCACGAGTTGGGCCCCGTCCACGGGCAGTCGAGTGTTGGAGTCGGCGTCCGGCGCGACGCGGGGGGCGATGGGCAGGCAGTCGACACGCGGCACGGACGATCGAACCGCTGTTCTCGACCCGGGCCACCCGGGTTCCCGCGTACCGTGTTCGAGACGAGAGTCGTGAAGGAGCGCCCATGCCCGAAGAGCCCTACGAGACGCTGCGGGTCGAGTTCCCCAACGCGGCCGGGGAGATGCTGGCCGCGAGGCTGGAGCACCCGAAGGACGCCCTCCGCGCCCCGCGCGCGTTCGCCCTGTTCGCGCACTGCTTCACCTGCTCGAAGGACATCCACGCGGCGTCGCGCATCAGCCGGGCCCTGACCGAGGACGGATTCGCCGTGCTCCGCTTCGACTTCACGGGCCTCGGCGGTAGCGAGGGAGACTTCGCGAACACGAACTTCTCCTCCAACATCGAGGACCTGATCGCGGCGGCCACCTGGCTGGCCGCGGAGTACCGGGCGCCCGGGTTGCTCGTCGGGCACAGCCTGGGCGGCGCCGCCGTGCTGGCAGCGGCGGGTTCGCTGCCCGACGTGCGCGCGGTGGCGACGATCGCCGCCCCGTCGAATCCCAGGCATCTCCGCGGCCTCTTCGGAACCGTGGCGGCCGACATCGAAGCGCGGGGTCTGGCCACGATCTCGCTGGGCGGGCGGCC
>JAUXCH010000050.1 GCA_030618975.1 Planctomycetia bacterium | reverse complement strand
GTCCGCTGGCCTCACACGGGCAGCGTCGAGGTCCTGCGCTGGGTCTGGTGCGATCCGGAGACATACAGCGGCAACCCCTGGTATCTCTACGACGAGCGCGTGGACGGGCCGTGGCCCGGCGAGGAGGAGGGACGAGAAGAGGAGGTGGAGGTCGAAAGGGTCGACCGCACCGGAGCCGGACTGCCCCAGCGCATCCGCGCGGCGAAGCGCGTGATCCGCACGGCACGGCAGGCCGTCTCGACGATCGATCTCGACTTCGACCTCGAAACGGTGTTCGACGCGGGCGGGTGGCACGTCTTGCAGATGATCGCGAAGCCGGGCAAGACGGTGCCCGCGCTGACCGCGAAGCTGACCGCGGACTCCGTACGCATCCTCCGCGCGGTGATGTCGAAGACGCGCGCCCCGTCGGGGCACACGATCGAGTGGTGGACGTACATGCGGGACCGGCTCGGCCAGACCCATTTCAAGCTGCGTTGGTCGTGCTGGCTCACGACCGGGGTCTTCGACGAGGTCGTCTGGAAGAACCTCCTCCCGGCCGAGCAGACCACGCTGCTCGGCTGGAAGACGCACGACTCCGAGGGCTGGGTCCCGTGGACCGCGCCGGCGCGCGTACCCCGCCCCAGGACGACCTCCGGGTCCTCGAACGGCGACGACCCCGAAGCGTGGGTGCCGCACGGGGCGTACCGGTTTCCGCCGGCGGGCGGGTACGCGCACTCCGTCGCGATCCGCGCGAAGCGCGGGAGATGGTCGCTCCACAGCGTGCTGTCGACCGAGCCCTTCGAGGTCGGCTTCCTGGACAAACAGGACGACACCCCGGCGGTGACGCTGGAGATCTCGGTGCCCAAGGCGCGCGAGGAGGGCCGGCTCCCCGAGACCGTCGACCTGCACTTCGTGACCCGGTGCCCAGGGTGCACGGAGGGTGCGGCGCTCGCCGAAGCGCTGAAGTCGGGCCTCACGATCGAGGCGCCGCGGAAGGTCCACTGGGAGTCCGACCGGTGGGAGGCGGTGGTCTCGAACGGGCGCCTCGTCGTCAGCACCGTGAAGGACCGCGCGGGCGGCCTGCGCGTGATCGCGGGCTACCGGCCGGATCTCGAGACCGCCCTCGCCCTCGCCCGGGAGCCGGAGCTGCGCGTGCGGCTCGGCGGTCGAAAGGGTCTCGCCGTCGTCCTCGACCGGCAGGCCGTCCGCGTCCTGCGCGACGTCCTGAGCCGCCTCCCCCCGCCCTGACGCGCAGGCGCCGCCGGGGGTGGGGACGCGTGTACCCTGCGCCTCCATCTTCGGAGCCGCCCATGCGCCACGTCCTCCTGCCGCTTCTGGTCCTCTCGATCGTCGGCCTGCTGGTGAGCCGCCCCGCGCACGCCGAGGACGAGCCCGTCTCCAAGAGGGCGATCGTGGTCGGGACGAAGGAAGCTCCGCCGTTCTCGATGCAGGACGCCGAGGGAAAGTGGCAGGGCATCAGCATCGAGCTCACCCGGCGTATCGCCACCGAGCTGGATCTCGAGATCGAGTACCGCGAGATGACGATCGAAGGTCTCCTGGCCGGCGTCCGTGACGGCACGCTCGACGCCGCCGCGGCGGCGCTGACCGTCACCGCCCAGCGCGAGAAGACGGTCGACTTCACGCACGCCTTCCACACCTCGGGCCTCGGCATCGCCGTATCGGCCAAGGCGGAGAGCGCCTGGGGCCAGGTTCTCGCACGCGTTTTCTCGTCGGCCTTCCTGAAGGCGGTCTTCGCGCTCGTGGTCGTGCTCGCCCTCGTCGGGTTCGCGCTCTGGCTGTTCGAGAGGAAGCGCAATGCCGAGCAGTTCGGCGGCGGACCCGCCGCGGGTCTCGGCAACGCGTTCTGGTGGTCCGCCGTCACGATGACGACCGTGGGCTACGGCGACAAGGCGCCGGTGACCTGGGCCGGGCGGTTGGTGGCCCTGATCTGGATGTTCGCGAGCCTCATCCTGATCGCCGGCTTCACGGGCTCGATCGCGTCGGCGCTCACCGTGTCGCACCTGGAGGGCTCCATCCACGGCCCCGAAGACCTGCCGGGCGTCGAGGTGGGCACGCTGCCCGACTCCACCAGCGACCGCTACCTCAAGGCGCACCGCATCCGGCGCCGCCCCTACCCCGACGTGCAGACGGCCCTCGACGCGCTCGCCGACGGCCAGGTCGACGCCGTGGTCTACGACGCACCGCTCCTCCTCTACCGCGTCGCCGAGGACGAGCGTCTAGCCAAGCTGTTGACCGTCCTGCCACGCACGTTCGAGCGGCAGGACTACGCCATCGCGCTGCCGCCCGGCGCCGGGGACCGCGAGGCGCTGAACCAGGCGCTCCTGGAGATCATCACCGACGAGGCCTGGCAGGCAGTGCTCGGTCGCTATCTCCCGCGCTGAGGGACGCCCCCAGACGAGGCACGCCTGACGAGGGCTCCCGGCTCCGTAGAATCCCTACCCCCCGCACCAATGGTGTGGATCAACACCCGGTACCAGTTTTCGGCATTGGGATTCCCAATCCCGGTCTGGCTCCACCTCACAGCTCACGGCTCACGGCTCACGGCACACGGCTCACGGAGACTTCCATGGTCACGATCGGCATGAACTACAAGGTGATCCCCGGCAAGAACGAGACCTTCGAGAAGGCCTTCTCCGCCGTCCTCGAGGCGATGCAGGGGATGGAGGGGCACAGCGAGAGCCACCTCTACACGGACGTGGCCGACGGGAGCTCCTACCTGATCGTGTCCGACTGGAGCAGCGAGGACGCGTTCACGGCGTTCATGCGGTCCGACGAGTTCAAGCGCGTCGCGAACTGGGGGAAGGAAAACATCCTGGCGGGGCGCCCCTCGCACACCGTCTACCGCAAGTAGCAGGGTGGGCTTGCCGACCCTCGTCTACCGCGACCCGGTCTTCCTGCGCCACGACCCGGGGCAGGGACACCCCGAGAACGCCAGGCGACTCGAGGCGGTCTACGAGAGTCTCGACGCGCAGCCGGTGCCGGGCACCGAAGTGCGCGCCCCGCGCCTGGCGACGGCGGTCGAGGTGGAGCGGATCCACTCTTTCGAGCACCTCGAGCGCGTGATGCGGACGGCCGACCGTCCCCACGTGCGGCTCGACGGGGACACCGGCACCTCGCCCGAGTCCTACGAGGCCGCGATGAAGGCGGCCGGCGCCACGCTCCAGGGCGTGGAGGCGGTGGTGGCCGGCGAGGCGTCGGGCGCCTTCGCCCTCGTCCGGCCTCCCGGGCACCACGCGGAGGCGAACCGCGCGATGGGATTCTGCCTCTTCAACAACGTGGCGCTCGCGGCCGCGCACGCGCTCCACGTGGGCGGGTTGAAGCGGATCCTCGTCGTCGACCCCGACGTGCACCACGGCAACGGGACGCAACACGCGTTCTGGGAGCACGAGGAGGTGCTCTACGTCTCGAGCCACCGCTACCCCTTCTATCCGGGCACGGGTGCCGCCGACGAGATCGGGGCGGGCGCCGGCCACGGGTACACGGTGAACCTGCCGCTGCGCCCGCTCGGCGACGACGCCGACCTCCTCTACCTGTACGAGACGATCGTCGATCCGATCGTCCGCGAGTTCCGCCCCGACCTGATCCTCGTCTCCGCCGGGTTCGACACCTGGCAGCACGACCCCCTGGGCGGCATGCGCGTCACGGAGCGGGGCTTCCGGGCGCTGTTCTCGCTGTTCCGGCGGTGGGCCGACACGTACTGCCCCGGCCGGCTCGTGTGCACCCTCGAGGGGGGCTACGACCCGGCCGGCGTCGTCGCCGGCGTGCGCGCCGCGTTGGACGCGCTGACGTCCGCGCCGACGCCCGACGACGCCACCGTCGAGGGACACGTCAGCGACGCGGCGGTGCACGTGGCGCGGCAGGTCCGGCGCGTGCTGCACCCCTACTGGCACGCACTGGACGCCGTGCGTCCCTGACCGGACGATCAGCGCGTCGCGGCGAAGCGCTCGTAGTCGTCCGAGGTCGTGAGAAACCCCCGCGCGACGAGCGGTCCGGTGCCGGCGAGGACCTGCGCGGCCGGACCGTCGAGCCGCAGGTCGGGCGTCTCGGCGAGGACCGCCTGATAGCGGCGGTACTCCGCGGAGCCTTGCCAGTACCGGCCCTCTTCGACGGCCCACGCGACGCGGGCCGGGAAGTCGCCGGTGAACTTCGCGTGGTAGAGCACTCCCGTGATCGGCGCCAGGTCGGCGCCGTACGCGTGGTGCGAGCCCTCCTCGATCGTCCGCAGGCCCCGCCGGTGCCGGGCCAGGGGGTGCTTCGTGAGGAAGACGTCCGTGAGACCGAACGCCGTCGCGCGGATCCCTCCGAAGAGCCGGGCGTGCGGCTCCGAGCCCCGGCACCTCCGGTGGGTCGGGTACGGCCTGCGCTCGAGGGCGGACAGGTCGTAGAGCACGTGCTCCGCGGATGCGCCGTCGCGAAGGGCGCCCTTGGGGAACAGGTCCAGCATGTGCGCCACGAGCGCCGTGTGGCCGCGTCCGTCCAGCCACCCGAGAAATGCGGGGAGGTCCACGACGTCCGAGTGCGGGTAGTCGAAGCACTCGTCCACGTCCAGGGTGAGGCACCAGTCGCCGCGGGCGAACGCGCGGACGGGCCACGTACGCATCGCCGCCTTGTACACGTCGTACGGCAGTGTGCAGCGATAGACGGTGACGCCGTCGTGCGCCAGGGCGCGGTCGATCGTGCCGTCCCGCGAGCCGTTGTCCACGAGCACGAGCGAGCCGCACCCCAGGCCGTGGTGGTGCGCGACGAAGGCGTCGATCCAAGGCTCCCCGTCGCGGACCAGCGACACCACGAGCGGTCGCCCGGTCTCCGCACGCGGCGCGCGCGGCCCGCCCACGTGCTCGATCGCGCCGTCCACCTCGCGGAGGGTGCGCTCGCGTGCGAGGCGTTCGCTTCGCCGCCGCAGCCTGCGTTCGACCCACCTGGGCAGCACAGGGGTCACTGCGGGTGTGCCTGGTACTTCCGCGGGATGGGGCACTCGACGAGGTCGGGCCCGGGCACGCTGAACTTCCTCTCGATGCTGCGAACCGTGCGCTCGCCCTCCATCCGGTAGGCGTAGACGTAGTAGATGCCGGGGGCGAGCTGGAGCGTGATCGGGGACGGTTTCTTCAGGTGCGTCCAGTGGGGATCCGGGATCTGGTTCACGCGGTCCGTCAAGCGGTCGACGACGCTGATCATGTACATCGGCCAGCCGGGGCGATCGCGGACCTCGCCCTCGTCGACGGTCGGGTCGACGGTGCGCACGGCGACGGTGTGGCGACCGTACCCGGTCCGCCCGTAGGAGAGGGAGAAGGCGAGGCGAAACCCGATCGTCGGGGCCCGGTGGTCGGGAGGTCGGTGCGCCCGCGCTGCGGAGCGCACGCGCGAAGACGGATCGGACCCGCACCCGCCGCGGACCACGCGGTCGTCGCCCGTGGCCGCGCCCTGCGGATTCTGCTGGAGCCACAGCGGGTAGGGTCCGTACCGGTCGTGGCACCACTCGGCGGCGTTCCCGTGGAGATCGTGGAGTCCCCAGGCGTTGGGCGCGCGCCGGCCCACGGGCTCGGTGCCCTGCGCGTCGGTCAGCCGGTCGGCGCACGACCAGACGGCGTCGCGGCCGGCCCGGCAGGCGTGCTCCCACTCGGCCTCGGTCGGCAGCCGATAGGTGAAACGCGGGTCGTGCCCGGCGAGCCACGCTGCGTAGGCGACGGCGTCGTGCCAGGACACCCCCACCGCCGGCTGGTCGTCGCCGTCGAGCTCCTCGCCGCTCCGGTGGTCCGGACGAAAGCGCCGAAACCCCTTGTTCGTGACCTCGACCGTCTGCAGGTAGTAGGGCCGGACGAGCTTGACCTCGTGGCACGGCTCGTCGGCGCCGCGGCCCGCCTCGTCCTCGGAAGACCCCATCGTGAAGGTCGCCGCGGGCACCAGGCGGAAGCGCTGTCCGAGGTCGTTCGCGAGCTCGAGGGGCCAGCCCGTGCGCTCGACCTCCGAGGCCTGCACGGCTGCGGGCGACGAGGGAGCGGGACGGCCGGCGTCGTCGCCCTCGCACGAGGCGGACACCCCCGACGCGAGCGCGAGCACGAGGATGGCGAGCCAGTCGGCGACCCGGAGACCGATCACGCCGGGCATCCTACCCCCAACGCTCGTGAAACGCCGCCTCAGGCGGGCTTCCGCGCCGTGAAGATCTGCTCCCGGGAGTCGTCCTTGAACGGCGTCTCGTCGAAGCACCCCCAGAGGGACTCGATCTCGTAGCCCGTCTCCTCGAGCAGCGTCCTCGCCTGGTCGGGATCCAACCACGAGAAGTCCATGCGCCGCACGCGCCGCGCCCCGGTCTGCCCGAGCGGGTCCACCTCCTCGCTGATCGCGAGGATGTGCATGCGCTGATCCCTGAAGTCGAACCGCACCGTCACCCACAGGAGCGAGTCGCGCGACGAATCCGGATCCACGTACTCGCCGCGGAGCCGGGTCAGGCCGTCCACGTGGCGCGCCCGGTCCGCGTTGAAGACGAAGTGGTCGAATACGAGCCGCCCTCCCGGCCTGAGCTGCTCGTAGACGTGCGCGAGGCAGTCGCGCTTGTCGTCCATCGTGAGCATGTGCCCGATGGAGTGGAAGGGGATGACGACGAGGGCCGCGGGCTCCTCGAGCTGGAAGCTGCGAAAGTCCGCCTTGAGGAGCGTCAGCTTGCCGCCGACGCCCGCGTCGCGCGCCCGGTGCCGGCAGAGCGAGAGCATGACGCTGGAGGAATCGACGCCGATCACGCTCGCGCCCGCGTGCGCCGCTTGGATCGCGATCCGCCCGTTGCCCACGCCGAGCTCGACCGCGGGGCCCTCCGCCGCGACCAGTCGCTCGACGTAGAAGGGCAGGTTGCGCTTCGTGATGGGCGCCGTACCCGCCCAGACGTCGTAGATGGGAGCCCAATCGTCGTAGGGAACGTCGTCGCTCATGGGCCCACTCTACTCCTCATCGAGGTAGGTGTTGAAATCCTCCGCAGTCTCCTCGGCGTGGAGGATCTCGTACGCGTGGGCCGGACTCTTCGCGTGGAAGAGCTGCTTCTGGACCGTGCGGTCGGCGCCGATCGTCCGAGCGAAGGCCGTCAGGACCTCCAGGTGATGCAGGCGGGCGCCCGGCGGCGTGGCCAGCAGGATCACGCAGTGCACGGGGTGGCCGTCGGGCGTCTCGAACGGCAGGCCGGGCCGGCTGATGCCCATCGCGCCCACGATCCGATCCCCCTCGTCGACGTCACCGTGCGGGATGGCGAGGCCGTCGCCGAGGAGGGTCGAATCGTGCCGCTCGCTCTCCAGGACGGAGGCGAGCAGGACGTCGCGGTCGACCTGCAGGTCGTTCGAACGCACGAGGAGGTCCGTGAGCTGCTCGATCGCGTGCTCCAGCGAGTCGGCCTCGAGGTCGGTGGTGATGTTCTCCTCGTGGAGGAAGTCGATCAGGCGCGCGCGGTCCTTGCCGTAGTCGCCCGACTTGAGGAGCGCGAGGCGGGTGAGCACGGGGCCGACGATCTCGTTGAGGGTCACGAGCGTCAGCACGACGGCGAGGAACAGGTCGCGAATCGGCGCGAACGTCGGGTTCTCGGTCACGAGCAGCATGAGGCCGACGGCGAGCCCGGCCTGCGGCGTGAGGGCCATGCCCAGGTAGCGGCGAAGTCCGTGGGTGGCGTGGGCCGCGCGCATGGCCAGGGACGCGGACAGCTGCTTGCCCGCGAACCGGGCCCCGAACGCGAGCACGGCGAGCAGGCCGCCGGGCACGACGTAGTCGAAGTTGAGCTCCATGCCGGCGAGCGTGAAGAAGACGGCGAAGATCGCGTGCTCGAAGTTCTCGAACACCTTGTGCCCGATCTCCTCCTTGTCGGGCGTGAGGTTCGCCAGGATCACGCCCAGCGTCATGCAGGCGAGCAGCGTCGAGAAGACGTCGAACTGCGACGCCACGCCGGCCGTGAGGAGGATCGCGATGATGGACAGCGTCGCCAGGCGATCGCTCCTCACGATGCGCCGCGTCACGGCGATGAGCAGCAGCCCGACCGCCGTCCCGAGCCCGACCGACAGGGTGAAGGTCCGCAGGTTGTGGAGGACGATCACGAGCGGCGAGTGCTCGATCGTCGCGTCGAGCGCGTCGGCCGTGACCGTGCGCGCCAGCTCGAAGAGGGCGATGGCGGCGATGTTGTTGAGGGCCACCGCGGCGATGAGCGTCTTGACGAACACGCCCTTCGACCGGGTCTCCTTGACGATCGCCAGGATGGTCGCGGGCGCCGTCGAGACGGCCAGGGCGGCCAGCAGGACGGCCATCGTCCAGCTCGTGCCCGGCACCAGCATCACGGCGGTGAGGACGAAGATCGGCGTGAGGGTCGATTCGAGGACGACCAGGAGGAGCAACCGGGTCTTCGCGTTGTGGAGGCGCCTCAGGTGGAGGTGGCTCCCGACGGCCACGGCCATCAGGCCGAGGGCGAAGTCCGTCATCGGTTCCAGGCCGCGCAGGGTCTCGTGGTCGAAGACGTGGAGGACGGGGCCCAGCAGGATGCCGACGAGGATCTGGCCGGTCACCGCGGGGAGGCGGATCCGCCGGGCGGCCATGCCGGACGCCACCCCGGCGACCAGGACCACCGCCAGCGAGAGCATGGGGTTGGGATGGTCCACGGTCCGCGCTGGTCTCCGCCAAGGGCCCGCGGGCCCGCCTGCCTCGCGCCCAGTGTCCCCGAGGAACGGGCGAGCGCCCCGAAGATGCCGCCCTCCCGGGCACTTCCGCCTTTCGCCGAAGCGCCCCCGGCCGCATCATCGGGTGACGGGCTGCGGGCCGCGGGCCGCGGGCTGCGGGCCGCGGGCTGCGGGCTGCGGGCTTCGGGAGACGGAATGGTGCTGGGGGACGACACGGCCGGGCGGGGGGCCGGCGCGCTGCGGCGCGCGGGCCTCGCCGCGGTCTGCGCGGTGACGCTCGGCCTGATCGTCTGGGGCGTCCTCGCCCAGCGCGGCTACGCGGTGCTGCCCCTGCGGGGCGTGTCGGCCCAGGACCTCGTCCCGACGCGGGTGGACGGCTTCGAGGCCAGGACGCCGGCGGAGCTCGACCACCTGCTGCGGCGCCACGGCCTCGGAGTCGTCGACCTGGTGGACCGTCACGGGGTCCCGCGCGAGATCACCCTCCAACGGGAGCTCTCGGGCTCGCTCCTCGTCGTCACGCTGCTGGGCGCCCTGGCGTTCTGGCTGGTCTCGGCCCTCGCCCTGGCGCCGCGGATCGGCAAGCCGGGCATCGCCGACCTCTTCGTCAGCCTGCAGCTGGCCGCCGTCGCGATCGCGATCGGGGGCACCTCCTATCCCCACACGCGGGGCGTCCAGGTCCTCTCGTGCATCTACCTCGTCGCCCTCTCCTTCATGGGCCCGTTCTTCGTGCGCTTCAGCCTCGCCTTCCCGCGCCCGCTGCCGAAGACGCTCGGCCCGTGGCGCGTCGGACCGGCGCTCCTCGCGCTCGGCCTGGCCGTCGCGCTCTGGACGACGATCACCTGGCTGCAGGCGGTGGCCGCCCCGGGCGCGACGGGGGTCGCCGCGACCGGGATCCCGAAGAAGGCGCTCGTCCTCCTGCTCCTGGTCTGCCTCGCCCTCGCCTGCTTCAACCTGTTCCGCTCCAGCCGGCGTGCGCGTCTGGACCGGGAGCGGCGACAGGCCAAGTGGATCCTCTGGGGCACCGCCATCGGCACCGCCCCCTACGTGCTGCTGCGCGCCCTCCCGCGCACGCTGTTCGGCTGGGAGCCGCCGTGGCCACCCGACGTAGACCGTGCGGTCGAGATGACGATCCCGCTGGCGTTCGCCGTCGCCGTGGCGCGCGAACGGTTCCTCGACATCGACGTCGTCATCCGACGCAGCATCCTCTACACGCTCCTCGCGCTCGCCGCGGCCGCCGTCTTCTTCGGCACGGCCCTCCTGCTCGCGGAGATCGTGGTGCACGGCCTGTGCCTCCCCGGCGGGTGGACGCCCTGGGCGTGGGCCTTCGCGGGCGCGGTCACGGGCCTGCTTTTCCGCCCCGCTCGGCGCTGGATCGGCCGCTGGGTGGATCGGATCTTCTTCCGCCTCCACCACGCTCACGGCGAAGCGCTCGCGGCACTCGAGGAGATCCTGGCGTCGGCGGGCGGGCAGTCGGAGGTCGCGACACGCCTCTGCCGGTTCCTGGACGAGGTGCTCGAGCCCAAGGCGCTGGGCGCACTCGTGAGGAACGGCGGGGCGTGGGAGCGCTGCGGATCCCTCGCGGGCGGCGCGCCGGAGGCGCTGGAGGAGATCGCGCGCTCGGGCGGGCTGGTCGCCCGCCCCGACGCCACCGGATCGCCCGAGGTCGAACGGGGCGACTTCCCCGAGCCGCTCGCGGCGACCGGCGTGCGCCTCCTGCAGCCGATCCACGCAAGCGGCGAGGCGCTCGGCTTCCTCCTCGTCGGCGAGAAGAAGACGGAACGCCACTACCTGCCGGAGGATCTCGCGGTGCTGGGGACCGCCGCGGAGCAGGCCGGCGCCGAGCTCGAGCGCCTGGCGCTGGTCCAGAAGGCGGCGGAGGAGGCGGTGGCGCGCCGCGCGCTGGCGGAGATCTCCCGGCAGAAGGCGGAGTTCTTCGCCCGGCTCGCGCACGATCTCAGGACGCCGATCACCGCCGTGCGGTGGTCCGTGGAAAACCTCCTCGACGGCCTGCCGGGCCCGCTCACGGACCGCCAGACGAAGTACCTCGAAGGCGTCGGCGCGGCGGCCGGACAGCTCGCGCGCCTCGTCGACAACCTCGTGGACCTGGGGCGGATCGACCTCCGGGCGCCGAAGCGTCCGGACGAGCCCGTCGACCTCGCCGCCGTGGTGCGGGAGGCCGTGTCGGCGCTCTCCTCGATCGCCCGCGAGCGGGGCACGAACCTCGAGACGGATCTCGAGGTGGACCTGCCTCCGATCCGCGGCCGCAAGGAGGCTGCCTTCCAGATCGTGATCAACCTGGTGGACAACGCGCTGAAGTACACGGCGCCCGGGACCGCGGTGGAGGTCGCGCTGCGCGGCGGCGACGACGGGGAGACCCTGGTCCTCACCGTGCGCGACCACGGACCCGGGCTGCCGGAGGACCGGGACGGGCTCTTCGAGCTGTTCCGGCGGGGGCCGGAGAGTCCGCACGTCCAGGTGAAGGGGTTCGGCATCGGGCTCCACATCGTGCGCACGTGGACGGCGTCGCTCGGCGGGAGCGTCGAAGCAGAGGACGCGCCGGGCGGCGGCGCGCGCTTCACGTGCCGACTGCCCCGCTGGCGGGGAGAGGAGACGACGGGATGAAAGGTCGCGTGCTGCTCGTGGACGACGACGGCGCCCTGCGCCTCGCGGTGAAGGACCGGCTCGAGCACTGGGGGCTGGAGGTGGACGAGGCGATCGACGGCCAGGCCGCGCTCGCGACCGCCCAGAGGAAGGAGTTCGACCTGATCCTCCTCGACCTCGCCATGCCGGGCATGGGCGGGATGGAGGTGCTTCGCCGGCTGGAGCAGGACGGCTGCTCGGCCGACGTCATCGTGCTCACCGCGCACGGCTCGATCGAGACGGCGGTGGAGGCGCTGCGGAACGGCGCGAGCGACTTCCTCCAGAAGCCCGCCGACTTCGAGCTCCTGCGGGCGCGCGCGGAGCGGGTGCTCGACGGGCGCAGGAAGACCCGCCTGGTCCAGGCGCTGAGCGACCGCGTGCAGGACGAGGCACCGACCGTCATCGGGGACTCTGCCGCGATGACGTCGCTTCTCGAGACGGCGCAGCGCGCCGCGGCGTCGAACGCCACGATCCTGATCACCGGCGAGAGCGGGACGGGCAAGCAGGTGCTCGCCGAGTTCGTCCACGCGAACAGTGCGCGACGCGACGGCCCCTTCGTCTACCTGAACTGCGTCGCCCTCTCCGACGACCTGGTCGAGTCGACGCTCTTCGGCCACGAGAAGGGCGCCTTCACGGGAGCGGTCGCCCGCAAGCAGGGCCGGATCGAGCTCGCCGCCGGCGGCACCGCGTTCCTCGACGAGATCGGCGATACGTCCGTGAGACTCCAGACCAAGCTCCTCCACTTCCTGGAGTCGGGCGAGTACGAGCGCGTGGGGGGCACGCGCACCCTCGCCACCGACTGCCGCATCGTCGCGGCCACGAACCGCGACCTCCCGAAGGCGATCGAGGAGGAGAAGTTTCGCGCCGACCTCTACTACCGCCTCCACGTGATCCAGCTGGAGGTGCCGCCGCTCCGCGAGCGCCCGGAGGACGTTCCGCTGCTCGCCCGGGCCTTCGTGGACCGCTTCGCAAAGGACCAGAAGCGCGGGGCGATGACCGTGGCCGACGGTGCGATGCAGAAGCTGCGCGCCTGGCGGTGGCCCGGCAACGTCCGCGAGCTGAAGAACGTGATCGAGCGCATGGTCGTCCTCGCCCCCGGCGACGTGATCGAGGCGGACGGCCTGCCGCCCGAGATCTCGGGACGGAAGGGCGGTGCCACGGTGCCCGTGCTCGGGGACGCGTCCTACAGCGACGCGGTGCAGGCGTTCAAGCGTTCCTACATCGCCCAGGCCCTGAAGCGTACGAACGGCAACCAGACGCAGGCGGCGGAGCTCCTCGGCATGCAACGCTCGTTCCTGAACCGCCTCGTGAAGGAGCTCGGTCTGCGCGACGAAGAGGCGTAGGCGCCGACTCGCGCCGGTACGCCCCCGTACCGGATCGATGCGTGCCGCGCTCCGCCAGGGGGCGCGCCGGTCCATTTCCTGCGACCTGCCCTGCTGGCACGCGACGTGAGATCGCCATCTCCATCGCGCCGACGCTCACCTTCCGAAAGTCGGAGGGTCGAGGCCCGGACGGCGCACGGAGGTAGCCATGCGAAACGTCTTTCTCGCCTTGCTCTGTATTCTGACCGTCGTCGCCTGCGGCGCCGCGGCCACCGACGGTGACCTCCTGGGGAAGCCGTCCACGTCCCACGCACCGAAGGTGAAGGTGATGACGTGGAACGAGTTCTACGGCACCGAATTGGATGAGGCGATGGCCGGCGTCATCGCCGGGGATCCCGACCTGATCGTAGCCGCCGTCTCCCTGGCGTATGAACGACTGCTCTCGACGGACTTCCACACGCGCGCCGAGGCGATGGCGGACGCGATCCAGGTGGAAGAGCCCGATCTCATCGGGCTCCAGGAGGCCGCCCT
>JAUXCH010000584.1 GCA_030618975.1 Planctomycetia bacterium | reverse complement strand
ATGGCGACCATCTCAATTCGCCGTCGGCCCGGGAGTGGCTGGGCTTCCTGTACGCGTTCGGGGACGACGATCTGCCGACCGTCATGCAGCAGCGGGGGGATGTGAGAGCCTTCGCAGCGTGGCTGTCCTCGCGAAATGGACGTTCGTATCGGCTGCCCCTCGCGGATGAGTGGGAACATGCTTGCCGCGCCGGAACGATCTGCGCTTTCAACACGGGTGACAGCCTGACCCGTGAGGCTGCGAACTTCGATGGGCCCGGCAGCGACGGGCTCGTCAGCAGCTCCGGCGGCAGGTCCGGTGGACCTGTCCAGGTAGGCACGTACCCACCGAACAGGTGGGGGCTCTACGACATGCACGGGAACGTGAACGAGTGGTGCGCGGACGACCGCGAAGACGGGTCTGGAGCAAGCGGGCGGGTGTATCGAGGCGGATCGTTCTTCGGCGACGTTGAGTTCGCAGCGGCACATTACTGGGGGATCAGCCCGTACGACGTGGGCTTCGCTCATACCGGCTTCCGCCTCGTCTCGCCGCTTCCGGAGCCGGGGGAGTAAGCCATGGCCGCGAGGTCCCGCACGAACCGGCGCCACCACCCGCTGACGGTTGTGCTGTACGTGCTGTCCGGCCTCGCCGTGGTGATGGCGTGCGTGCCGATCTGGGACGACATCGTCCCGTACCGCGTGCCGCTGCTCGTCCTGGCCGTGATCACCCTCATCGCCCTGCAGGCCGCCGACTGGCGACAGATGCGCAAGGACCGGAAGGACCGGCAGGAGCGGTGGGGCCTGCGCAAGTGATCTACGCCCCGACCTTCCGCTCCTTCAGCACGACCACGGCGGCGACGGTGAGGGCGGGGCTCTGGGCGGCTCGTTCTACAGCGTGCCCGCCTATCGAGGTGGTTACCGGGTAGTGCGCGTCGCGAAGAACGGCACCCCTGCCGTAGCGCAGTCGCTCCCGATTCCTACTCCCGCCGGACCGGCAAGACTACATCGCTGGCCCCCCCCCTGACGCTCACGGGGGGACCCCGATCCTCACCGTTCCGGCTTTGCAGTTCGTAGACGCCTGGAGGTAGCGGAGGCGTACAGAAGGTCCCATCCGGCTTGACCGGCGTCCCTGGGCGATGGAGGTAGTGGCCGCGGTGCACCAACACGCGCCACTCCTCCTGCGGGCCCGTCGGTAGAACCTCGAGGCGCCCGCTGATCTCCAGCCCGACAGCGAGATCGATTTCGAAGGGGGCCTCCTCCGGGCAGATGTCGTCCAGAATCGCCCCGCGACGGGTTCCCTCCTGCCGCACGACCAGCGTCCCCGATGCCGCACGGACGCCGTGTAGCTCGAAGGTGCCGTCTGCGTGCACGATTCCCTCCCGGGTGGCGTCGTGCTCCCTGAACCACCGCACGCTGGTCGGGGCGACGAGATGATCACGCGCTACACGACCGCGCACGCTCACCGGGCGGACGCAGACGAGATCGATGCCGTCGCAGGGCGCAATGGCCTCCACGGGCAGCGGCGACAGGAACCCTCCTCTGCCCGGAGTGACCTGGAGAACGTGGGCCCCCGGCAGTATCGGGCCCAGAAGGAACCGCCCATCCTTGTCGGTGTTGACCGTGCCCCATTCGCACCATGACTCGCCCCGGCGGGAGTCCACCTGTAACCATGCCAAGGGTCGGCCATCTGGATCGAGTACACGCCCGCGGATGAAAGCCCCCAGCGGTACACGGAGCACAAGCTTGCCGGACGGCGCATTCCGCTTCGCAAAGGCGACAGTCGGCAGCGGGGGATCGCGCTCTCCGGGCTCCACAACGACCTGGACCCTGGCCGCGACTGGCACGTTCCTCGCCACGTACGTGCCATCCTCCGTTGTCGTCCCAGAGGCGTAGTCGGCCAAACGTCTGCCACGCCAGTCGACTTCCACGTGGGCGGCTGCCACGGGGGCGCCCTCTGGGTCGAGGACCGCAATCCGGAGATCGTGGAGTCGAACAACCACGAGCTTGATCGCGTCATGGTCGTGGACAACCAGTACGGGATCGGGCACCTTCAGGTCTGGGGATCCGATGACGGTCACCTTGAGCACTCCGCCGGGAAGACCGCGCAAAGCGAATCGCCCTTCTTGGTCCGTCGTGACCACGCAGCCGTCCTCTGTCTGGATGTGGTGTGCCGCGTGGATCCGGAGGCCGGGTGCGGGCGTTCCGTCGTCGCGCCGCACGATGCCCGACAAGGTGCGCCCTTCCCTCAGCTCGATGCGGATTTCTTGCCCCTCTTGGAACACGTTCAAGCGTTCGGTAGGCCGGAGATTCAGGGGCTGGCCGTCCGCACAGCGAGGGTCCTCGACGCGGACGTGGATCCACTCGTCCAGGATGGGCCGCTGGAAGACTGCCTCGCCCTCGACGACATCGACCACGAACCTGCCGTTGTCCTCGCCCGCTCCGCAGCGAACATGGAGCCGTGCCCGGGGCACCGGCGTGCTCGCCTTGTCTGTCACGAAGACACGTACCGCTTCGCCGGTGCCACGCAGCTTCGCCAGATCCGCGGTGCCTGCTGGCCGTACCGGTTGAAGCGGCTGCCTCCCGTCCCCGTCGGCGGGAGAGGGCTGTGGGTCCATCTCCTCCAGGCGTCGAATGGTCTCAGGACCGCGCTGCTTCTCGTGGGTCGGGTCGAGGATCAACCACGTGACGGCCAGCACCACGGCAGCGAGCAGCAGCGCGAGGCGACGGCGGTTCATGGGCTCATCGTCGCGCCGGGTGGGGGTGAGGGCAAGCGGAGCTTCGTGAATCGCGTGGGTCCGGCGAGCCGACGGCTTGGATGTCACACGCGCGCAGAACGTCGAGTTGTCCACGGAACTTCAACGTTGGATTCGCATGCTCTCCACGCGTGACGCCGGAATCGGGAAGCTCTGCACACGTAGAATGGAGGTGCGGGTGGCCCCTCGCGCTCAGTAGTAGGAGAGCAGCTCGTTTACGAGGTCCGTCATCGCGCGGTGGTTCAGCCCCTCGGTGAGCAGGCAGAGGGACGGCACGCGCTCCGGATCGAGGATGCGTCCGAGACCGACGACGGCCATGCAGCGTGCGAGGGCCGCCCGCGTCGGATCGCGTGCGACGGCCAGGAGGACGTCGGCGGCCTCGACCGTACCTATGCGCGCGAGCGCCACGGCCGCCTCGCCGCACGGGATGACCCTTCTTTCCCCGCGGACGCCGGGCGCCAGGAGGGACACGGTCGCCGCGTCGGCGTGATCCCCCGTGAGGCCCAGGACGCGAGTGGCCGCGAGCGCGTGGAGGCCGCCCGGCGTGCGCTCCAGCTGCTCTCTCGCGAGTCGGTGCGTCTCGACGTCGGGAGCGCCGAAAGGGAGCGCGAGCAGCGCGTACCCACGGAGGGTCGCGTCGCGTCGCTCGTCCACCGCCATCGCCCGCAGCATGGGCATCGCGGGCCCGTCCCGCGCGAGTCCCAGGGCGAGGGCGAACGCGGACCGCGCCCCCGCACCGGAGTCGTAGAGCCCTTTCCGCAGGGTCTCGAGCGCCTTCGTCCTGAATGCGACGATGCTCCGTTGGGTCGCGCCTACGTCTGTCTCCCGCAGGATCAGGCCGAGCGCGAGCGCACCGTGGGGCCGATCGAGGTAGCGGCCGCGGGCCGCTGTCTTCAGCAGTCTCTCATCGACCCGTGTTCGCAGGAGCAGACTGGCCATCTCGTCTGCCGGGCCCGCGGTCAGGAGGGGTACGAGCGCCATGAGGAGGAAGTGGCGGGTCGAGCCGTCCTTCGAGCGCTCGACTTGACCGAGGATCGACCTGGCGATCGTCTCGCGTTCCCCGAGTGGGAGGCCGGCGGAGAGCGGGCCTATTGCGATGGCCGCCGAGCGTCGCACGTTGTGCGGCGTGCCCCGACGTTGTGCAAGAAGACGCACCAGGGTCGGGACGTCCTGTGCCGTCCCGTGCCT
>JAUXCH010000219.1 GCA_030618975.1 Planctomycetia bacterium | reverse complement strand
TCCCTCGGCGTCGGTGTAGGCGCGCCCGCTCGCGCCCGGCTGTGCGAGGCTTCGTACCTCGATCGCGAGGCCGAAAGTGGGCGCTCCGTCCGCTGCGAGGAGTACGCCCTCGAGCACGCCACGTCCGCCGCCCGGGTGACGGAGCGTCACGTCGGTCACGGCCTGGCCGGCGCTGAGATCGAGGTAGAGCACGGTCGCCGGCGAGGCGACGTTGCCGAGGTGCAAAGCCCGCCGGCCGGGGGCCACGCGTGCGAAGGCGAAGCGCCCTTCCGCGTCGGTCACGACCGACGCGCGGGCCCCCGCGCACTGCACGAGAACGTCCGCGACGGGCCGTCCCTCGGCGTCCAACACGTGGCCGGCAACGCGCGCGGGCTCGGGCAGGACGATGCGGAGCGGTGCCTCGCCCGTCAGGCCGGCCGGGTCGATCTCCGTCGTGGCGTGGGGATGGTCCTCGTGGTCGACGCGGATCGTCAGCAGCGCGAGCGGGGGCAGCCCGCCGAGCTCGAAGCGGCCCTTGGCGTCCGTCCTCTCGTGCCGGAGCACGAAGCCGTTCCCCCGCGGGGCGTCGCTTCGATTCATGTGGAAGGTCAGGCGGGCCCGTGGCACGCCGCGCCCCTGGGCGTCCACGACCGTCCCGTGCAGCGTGGGGCCTTTCTTCATCACCACGGTGAGCTCGCTCTCGCTCCCCGGCTCGAGCGCCGGCAAGGAACGGCCCAAGGGGTTCTCGAGTGGGTGGAGGACCGGCGCGACCGGTAGGTAGTGCCCCGGTGCCCACACCTGCAGGGAACCCTTGCCCAGCGGCACGTCGTCGAGACGCGCTACGCCTTCGGCGTCGGTGGTGACGGTGCGGTCCCAGGATCGTCCGACGGTGGGCTGCATCTGCCCCACGAGCCGGATGCGCGCCCCGGGAAGACCCTCACCGGCCTCGCCCACGACGCGCACGAGGAGGCGGGCGGTTCGAACGAGCGTCACGTCGAGCTCGAGCGGGTCGCCTTCGAGGAGCGGGGTCAGGTAGGGCGCTCGATTCCAGATGGAAAACCCCGGCGCCTCCACCGAGATCTGGGAGAGGGTCGTCGCGGGCAGGTGGTCGACCGAGAAGGCGCCCTGCGCATCGGTTCGGGCGAGCCCGGTGTGACTCGGGCGGTATCCGGCGCCGTCCGCGGTCTGCACGTGCACCATGACGCGCGCGCCTGCGATCGGCCGCCCCTCGAGATCACGCACCCGGCCCACGACGGACGCACCGCCCGACGTTGGCACGACCAGCGTGACGACGTCTTCTTCCGGCCCCAGGAACGCCAGGACGCTCACGCAGCGCTCTCCGGGGAAAAACGCGTCGATCCGGATGCGCGCGCCCCGCGTGGCGGCGAAGGTGAAGCGGCCGTCGTCGTCCGTCGCGATGTCGTCCTCGACGTGGAAGTCGGAGTACCAGGACCGGCCGAACCAGAGATCCCGGCCGGGATGGGCCTGCGCCGTGATCCAGCCCCGCAGACCCTGCCCGTCTTCGTCGACGAGCCGGCCCTTCACCGTCCGTGCCGACGCGACCACGAGCCGCAGGAAGTGGCCAGGTCGGGGGACGTCGTGGAGGATCTCGGCCCGTCCCCGACGGCCAGGGGACTCGGGGCGCGCGCGAATCCGGAAGCCCTCGACGGCGCGCAGACCCGCGAGCCGGAAGCGCCCCTTGGCGTCCGTACGTCCGACGCGCCGGACGGGGGAATCCTCGGTGCAGGGAAGAGGATCCTCGAAGAGGTCGTCGAACGGCGCCCGCGAGGAGACCGGCACCACGAACCAGCGCATCGTCGCGCCGCACCACGCTTCCACGCACACGTCGGGCACGGGGCGTCCCGCCTCGTCCACGACCACGCCCTCGAGGACGGCGGTGTCGTCCCCGGTCTCCGGTTCCTCGGCCGGAACGGGGGAGGCGAGGGCCAAGCCCACGAGGAAGAGGACGATCCACCACCCGAGTCGAGAGCGCGTCATGGGGCCCCCTTCCGTACCGCCGCCGCAGGGGCGTTCAGCGTACCCGCGAGGTGGTAACGACGGGGGCCGCCGAAGGTTCTTTTGCAGACCTCTTGCGTTGGACACGCTGGAGCCGCCTCCGTTGCCGAGGGGGAGGCTGTGCAGCTCGGTCCTGACGCCGCTGTCCCACTACCCGAGACGGATTCCGCCGGCCATGGGCGCGGTCCGGGAGCGTCAAGACGGCAAGGTCGAGGTCGGTACCATGCCCGATTCTCGCACGGGGGCCCGGCTGAAGGTCCTGGACCAGCTCGACTTCATCCATGTGGAGTGCCAGCAAATCCCCGATGCAAAGTTGCACCAGGTCCGCTACTACGGACACCCGCGCGAATCGGAAGCCCACGGTGCTACGAAAGGCGTTCGAGGCGAGGGGGGGTAGGCGAGCCTGCCGAGGTCTCGTCGGATCCCGAGAAGGCCGCGGGATCCGCTCCGTCTCCTGCACAGGCAGGAGCGGGGGATGCTGTCGGTCTTCGAACCGAGTTCGCTGGCCTCCGGCGTGATGGTTGGAGGGACCGCCTCGAGCGCCCGAGTTCCCCTCCACGCGTCCGTACGTCCCGCTTCCTCGAGCACCACGCGGGAGTCGTGTGCGAGTTCCCTGCCCAATCACCGTCTCAGTCCACATTCTGACACGCGAAACCGCGCGAGAGCACCCTCGATGACCTCGACGTGAGCGGTCCAGGTTCGTGGAGCGCTCTCGAGGTTGAGGCAAGTCGTTCGATGGAGGCTGCCTGCTGTGGTCCGAGGAGCTTCAAGCGCCAATGCTCCAGCGTGGAGGCTCGTCCTGCACATACGTGGGCACTCGAGGGGGCTACGGTCTCAGACCCGGCGCGTACTGGCGCATCCATCGCGAGATGCGCTCCTTTTCGGGGACATGCTTCAGCACACCCCGCTCGTATTCGACGTAGGCGAGAGAGACGTCATCCGTTGGATCATCGGTGTTGTCGAACAGAAACGAGCGGTACGCCACCTGGACAGCGCTTGCGAGCAGATCCAACGAGCGGTGGTACCGCTCGCGTACCTTCCGGGTGGGCACGCCATGGCCTCCCGCTTCGACCCGGGCCTTGATACGTTCCACGTTGATGCGTGGGTCATCCGTGCAGATGAAGTAGAGGTAGCACTTGTACCCGTCGGCGGTCGCCACCCGCATGAAGTCGATCTTCGACTGGTGGGACATGACCGTCTCGAAGGTGAAGTACTCCCCTTCCACGAACAGACACCGGCGAATCAGGTCCGCCACCACGGCTGCCTCGTATTGCGAGTCCTGGGTGTCCACCCGAACGATCGGTCCACGCGAGACACCCAGCGCGGCGGCTGCTTGCTTGCCGGCGCCCTCCCATTGCGGCACCATCTGCTGGAGCGTGTCGCGTATCCCGCTCACCCCCTGCGTGATCTTGAATGCGCGAAGATCCACGGCTCCCGTCTCGGCGATCTCGCTCTCGATGCGATCCGCATTCACGTAGATGCCTGTGAAGAACCGATCGCTGACACCCTCGAAGATCGTCGTCTTGCCAGAACCGTTCGGCCCGGCGAACACGCGCATGCGCTTGGATCGGATGGGTTGGCTAGTCTTCCCCAACGCGTCCGATCGGCATCCGCCCGCCGTTCGTACTCCTGCGGTACAGCACGCCGTCCCTCGCGTACGCCACGGAGATACCCCGGGAGAGGTTCCGCCGAATCGCCGAAACGACCGCCTTCGCCGCGTGCTTGGCGAGTAGGTCCGGGCGATTCAGCAAGGTGTCACGCTTGACGCTCACGGACCAAGCGTACCGCCCACGCCCGGGGCAGGCAACTGCGGTGGCCCTCCGTCGTTCACGGCAGCTTCACGGCTCAGCGCCTGGGCGCGCTCTCCCGCGCGAGCGCTACGGGGATCGGTCGAACCGCGCGATCAGGAGCGCCGCGACCGTGGCGCCGACCGCGTTCGAGACCAGGTCCCACCCCGTGTTGATGTAGCCGCCGACGTTCGTCTCGGGCATGGTGAGCGTCGCGATGAACTCCACGATCTCGTTCATCGCGCCGAAGCCCATCCCGGCGGCGACGCAGAGGAACAGCGGACCGAACCGCGGACGTGGATCCGCGAGGTTCCTCCGCATTGCCTGCCAGCACACCCACGTCGTCACGCCGAACCCGAACGCGTGGACCACCTGGTCGTACTTCAGGCGGTCCGGGACGAGCCACCAGTTGTAGAGGACCTTCCCGTCGCCGATCGACACGAGACCGCCGGCCATGTGGAGGAAACCCCAGAGGCTGAGACCCCAGAGCGTGAGCGTCGTCAGGCCGACCTTGCGGTGCACCGTCAGAACGAGGGCGATGAGCGCCACCATCACCACGATGTAGAAGACGAACTCCTTGTTGCCCCTCCCGATCGCGACGAGCACGGAGGCCGCCAGGTAGAGCAGGGTGAAGATGGCGACCGCGACCACGCCACGTGTCCAGCGGATGCCCCCGGCGTTCCCTGCGTTCGTCATGGCGTCACTCCTGCAGGCGGGGACCCCGACGGCTACCGGACCCCGCTCCGCGCCCAGGCGAGGTTTCGTTTCGCCGCGAAGTGGCCCGGGTCCAGGCGGAGCGCCCGGCCGAACGCGTCCAACGCGCCGTCGCGATCTCCGGCCCCTCCGCGGGCTAGTCCCAGCGCGTTCCACGCGTCGGCGCTCTGCGGGTCGAGACGCACGGCTTCCTCGTAGGCGGCCCGCGCTTCCGGAAGCGTCGCGGCCCGACGGCCGCGCTCGACGGCGGCTTGCGACGCGACGATGGCCGGATTCCGCGCCTTGACGGCGCCGACGCGCGGGCCGGCGCCGTATCCCGCGGGGGGCAGGCACGGAGCCTGCTGCGGTGGCGGGCAGTACTGGGGTGCGTACTGCGGTTGTTGCGGCGGACAGTACTGGGGCGCGTACTGCGGTTGCTGCGGGGGGCAGTACTGCGGCGCCGGTTGGTAGCACGGCTGCTGCACCGGCGCATACGTGGGCTGCCCGCAGGGATCGCAGGGACTCTGGACGGGCGGACTGCACCGCTCGCGCTTGTCCGCGATGTAGTCGCCCACGAGGTAGCCGAGGACGCCACCGGCCAGGCCGCCGATCACGCCGCCCGCGAACGTTCCTCCGATCGCGCCGCCGACGACCGCGCCGCCGATGCCGCCGAACGCGGCGCCCGACAGGCGTTCGTTCATCTGGCAGGCCGGTAGGGCCAGGAGCAGCACGGCGACCAGCAGGGCGGTGGCGATTCGCATGGGGATCCTCCCCGGCCCGTTCCCTGTCGGCACGGATCCACTTCTTGGATCGGTCGCCCGAGCCCGCGTCCGCAGGGTCGGTCGTCATCGGCGGTACGATTCCTCGCCGTGCGCCGCGTCCCGCCCCCCGGTCTGCTGCTGCTCCTCGTCCTCGCCCTGGCCGGTTGCGTCCAGGTGGAGGAGGAGCTCGTGTTCGACTCGGACGGGTCCGGGACCTACGACCTGCAGGTGGTCTGGGACGCCGCGTTCCTCGAGCGCCTCGTGGATCTCGTCGGGCCGCAGGCCGCGGGGCGCTTCCGGGGTCGGGACTTCCCGCTGACGCTCGAGGCCTGGCGCGACGGCCTGCAGGAGGTCGAGGGCCTGACCGTGCAGACGCTCACCCTCGAGGAGGGGGAGGGGGGGCTGAGGACCCTGCACGTCCAGCTTCGCTTCCGGCACCTCCGTGACCTCTTCCTCTGGGAGCCCTTCGCGCGGAGGAGCCTGTCCATCCGACGACTCGAGGACGGAGAGGGCCACGTGACGGGTGGGCTCACGATGGCTCCCCTGGCCCGGATCCCGTACCTCGACCCGCTCGCCGAGGCCCGCGCCGCACGACGTAAACCGGTTCCCGAAGACACCGGGGGCGCGCGGGAGCTCGACCCGCCGCCCTTCGAGCGGCTGGGGATCCCCACGCACCGGGCCGAGCGGGCCGAGGCCCTTCTCGGGCCTCGCCTGCGCGAGGTGCGGCTCGCGTTCCGCGTCCGGCCTCCCGGCAGGACCCTGGAGGTCGGGCCGGGCGGCGAAGCGACCCCGCACGGCGTCCGCTTCACCCTGGACTTCGACGCCGTGGCGGCGGGGGGGGGGCGCGAGATGCGGCTCACCTGGGAGCCCCTCCCCTTCGGTCCCGTACCCGGGATCGCCCACGAGGGCGATCGCGGCCCCTCGGCAGGAGGCTCGCGGTAGACTCCTCCGCCGTGAGCACCGGACCCGACGACGACCCGCAGAAGAGCCAGGAGGACACCGCCGCCCACGAGGAGGCGGAGGCCGAGCGGGAGGCGATCGCCCGCCGGTTGCGTGAGGTCCTCGGCGGTCCAGGTGGCCTCGTCGACGACGACGACGAGTCCACCGCGCCCGTCGAGCCGCCCGCGGGTGACCTCACCCGGGGGAAGCTCCGCCTCGACCGGACCGGCGCGCTCGCCGATACGCCGAAGCTCGAGCCGAAGCATGCCTACGGCCCCGCCGGCCGGGAGCGGCCCGCCCGGGAGACGCGGGAGGGCGCCGGTCTCGGTCGCACCCCGCGCAAGGCGACCATTCCGCCCCCGCTCGGCGGGTTCCGTCCCGCCGGCGAGACGACACCGACCGACCGCCCGCCCGACGACGAGGTGACCGTCCCCGGCGGGCAGTTCCTCTACGGCGAAGACCTCGATGCGCACGACGTTCCGGGCTTCCGGATCGACCGGTATCCGGTCACGAACGCGCACTACGAGCTGTTCGTGCGCAGCACCGGCCACCGGACGCCGCTCTACTGGCCGGACGGGAAGCTCCCGGACGAGTTGCGCGAGCATCCCGTCGTCGGCGTCGACTACTTCGACGCACTGGCCTACGCGCGGTGGGTCGGCAAGGACCTACCCTTCGAGGACGAGTGGGAACGCGCCGCGCGCGGCACCGACGGGCGCACCTTCCCGTGGGGCAACGAGCCCGAGCTCGGCGAAGCGAATACCCAGCGCCTGGGCCACAAGACGACCCTGCCCATCGGGTGGCACGCGATGAACGTCTCGCCGGAAGGCGTCCGCGACCTCATCGGGAACGTCTGGGAGATCACGCACTCGCCCGCGCCCGGCGGAGGGATCGTGGTGCGTGGCGGCTCCTGGTACGACTTCGTGCTCTACGCGAAGGGCTGGTTCCGCTTTGCCTCGCCCGCCGACGCCCGCAACGGCACCATCGGCTTCCGTTGCGCGCGCCGCGAGAGCGAGCGTCCCAACACCGACCTCGAGATCGGGCCCCACGACGTGGACACGGCCATCGAGGCCCGCCGCCAGCCGGAACCCGCGCCCGACATCTCGTCGTTCAGCGCGGATCGTCGCGACCTGGTACCCGACTATCGCCGCCTGCGCCAGCTCCTCGCGGATCGCCTCGAGGAGGAGGCCGCCACCGTCGCGCCGGGCCCCATGCCCGTCTCCGGCCGCAAGGTGCCGGTGAAGGCCACGCCCCCGCCGCGGCTGGGCCGCCGGCCCGCGCCGCTCCCGCCGGTGAAGCGGACCCCGGCGAGACCCCCGGCGAAGCCGGCACCCAAGCCGGCCGCGAAGCCGAAACAGCCTGCGAAGCCGAAACAGCCTGTGACGCCGAAACAGCCTGTGACGCCGAACCAGCCTGTGACGCCCAAACAGCCTGTGACGCCCAAACAGCCTGTGACGCCCAAACAGCCTGTGACGCCC
>JAUXCH010000504.1 GCA_030618975.1 Planctomycetia bacterium | reverse complement strand
CCTCGCCTCGTTCGCCCGGCGCCCGGGCTCGGCCGGCACGCGCGATGGCATGGGCATCACGCCGGGCGAGACGGCCCAGATGCTCCTTGCCCGCCTCCGTCGCACCGATCGCCCCGACGACGTGCAGACGCTCGAGGAGGCCCTCGCGAAGATCGATCCCGCGCTGCTGAGCCCCGACATCGGCCTGCTCGGCGGCGAGGGCGGCCGCTGAGTCGCCCCGTTCGCTCCCCTCCCCCTCCTTTCCTTCCCGGAGTCCGCATCCCCATGACCGACGTGCAGGCCGTCGCCAACGCCATCGAGAAAGCAAGCGTGTTCCTGCGCGACGTGATCCGGGAGGTGGAGGGCGTGATCGCCGGGCAGTCCGACCTGCTCCGCGGGCTCCTCATCGGCCTGCTCGCCGACGGGCACGTGCTGCTGGAGGGGCTTCCCGGCCTCGCCAAGTCGCTCGCCGTGCAGTCGTTGTCCGAGGCGCTGGGCGGAACGTATAGGCGGATCCAGTTCACCCCGGATCTCCTCCCGTCCGACCTGCTCGGCACCCAGATCTACAATCCGCAGAGCGGCGAGTGGGCCGTTCGCGAGGGCCCCGTCTTCGGCAACTTCGTGCTCGCCGACGAGATCAACCGCGCGCCGGCCAAGGTGCAGTCCGCGCTGCTCGAGGCCATGGAGGAGCGGCAGGTGACGTTGGCCGGCGAAACCCGACCGCTGCCCGAGCCTTTCCTCGTCCTCGCCACGCAGAATCCCATCGAGCTCGAAGGTACGTATCCGCTCCCGGAAGCCCAGATCGACCGCTTCATGCTGAAGATCGTGGTGCGCTATCCGTCGAAGGAGGACGAGCGGGTCATCGTCCGGCGCATGGCCACCACCCAGGGCAAGCCCACGGTGCGCCGGGTCGCCTCGCCGGAGCTCCTGCTGGAGGCGCGAGCGCTCCTCGACGACGTGTTCGTCGACGACAAGATCCTCGACTACGTCCTCGATCTCGTGTTCGCCACGCGGGATCCCGAGCAGGCCGGGCTGCCCGCGCTGAAGCCGCAGATCCTCTATGGCGCGTCACCGCGCGCCTCGATCGCCCTGGTGCAGGCGTCGCGCGCGCGCGCGTTCCTCGAGGGGCGGGGCTACGTGACCCCGCACGACGTCAAGACCGTCGGCATGGACGTGCTGCGCCACCGCGTCATCACGACGTACGAGGCCGAGGCGGAAGGGCTCACCTCGGAGGACGTGATCCAGACCGTCTTCGACACCGTGCGGGTGCCTTGACCCAGGTGTCGGTGGTCGAGCAACCCGAACCGGGCCTTGCGGAGATCCTGGAAGAGGTCCGGCGCATCGAGCTGCAGAGCCGGCGACTCGTCACCGACGTCATGGCCGGGGGGTACGTCTCCGTCTTTCGCGGGGCGGGCATCGAGTTCGACACCGTGCGCGAGTACGTCGACGGCGACGCCCAGCGGTCCGTCGATTGGAACGTGACGGCACGCATGGGCCGGCCGTTCGTGAAGACGTACGTCGACGAGCGCGAGCTTACGGTCCTCTTTGCCCTCGACCTCTCGGCGTCGATGGACGGTGGGTTCGGGCTCTGGTCGGTCCGGCAGACCGCCGCCCGCGTGTGTGCCTGCCTCGCCTTCTCAGCGGTCGGAAACGGCGACAAGGTCGGCCTCGTCGCGTTCAGCGAGGGCGTGGACGCCTACGTCCCCCCGCGGAAGGGCCCCGGCCACACGTTGCGCATCGTGCGCGACTGCCTGGCCCTGCCCGGTTCGAGCCCGCGGACGGCGATCGCGCCCGCCCTCGAGTTCGTGTCCCGCGCCGTGCGGAAGCGGGCCATCGTGTTCCTCGTGAGCGACTTCCTGAGCGACGGGTGGGAGCGTGCGCTGTCCCTCTGCGCGCGCCGGCACGACGTGATCGCGGTGCGTCTGCTCACCCCCGAGCTCGAGGCCCGCGACAGTGGGCTCGTCCGCGTCCGCGACCCGGAGGGCGGCGGGTCGATCGTGCTCGACACGCGGAGCCGCAGGGTGCGCGAGGCGTACGAGCGCCGGATCGAAGGGTGGCGCGCCGCGACGGAGCAGACGCTTCGAAGGGCGCAGGTCGACCTCATGGACGTGCCCGTGCCCCGCGAGCGCGGCAAGGACCTGGTGGCCGGTCCCATCCTCCGGTTCTTCCGCATGCGCGAGCTTCGAGGAGCCAAGCGGTGAAAGACGTCGGGCTGCTGCTGGCGGTGCTCCTGGTCGTGCCGGTTACCTGCTGCGGCGGCTCGTCGGCGCTTCCCGAGAAGGACCAGTGGATCGGCATCGAAGTCCTCGAGGAGCGGGTCGAGCCCGGAAAGGCCTTCCCGCTCACCGTCGTACGCATCTGGAACCGGGAGCTCGCCGCCGCGGCCTGGGACGAGGGTTTGCTCGCGCCGCTCGACCTGCGGCTCGAGGCGTTCGTGCTGGACGAGGACGAGCACCGCGTCCGCGAGACGCGGCGCTACCGGGCCTACGCCTTCGCGCTCGAGGACGTGTCGATTCCCGCCGTCCCGTTCGCCGCGCGCCCGCAGGGCGGCGGCGCCGTGAAGATCGTCCACGCCCCGGCGCTTCGTCTCCGCGTCGCACCGACCCTCGCGGCGACCTCGCCGGGCGCGCCGGAGCTGCCCGGGGGGCCGCTGGCGGAGCCGCCTTCGCGCGCCCCCTGGATCGGGCTCGGCCTCGCCCTGCTGGTGGGCTTGGGCCTGGTCGCGACGCGCTGGCGCCGCCCACGGCGCCCGGTCGCCGGGACGCCGGCCGAGGAGCCCGCGGCCCCGGCGCCTCACGCGATCGCGCTCGAGAGGCTCGGACGGCTCCGGTCGGGCGACGGAAACGGCGTCGTCGCGGCCGCGTCGGAGATCGTGCGCGAGTACGTGGCGGAGCGCTTCGACGTGCGCGCGCCGTACCAGTCCACCGAGGAGGTCCTGGCCGCGCCCGCGATCCAGACGGAGGCGCGGACGCAGCGGGCGCGGTTGAGGGAACTCCTGGCGCTGAGCGACCGGACGAAGTTCGCGGCGCATGCGGTCACGCCGGCCGAGCAAGAGTCGCACCTCGACGAGGCGGAGGCCTTCGTGCGGGAGACCGCTCGGGGAGAGGCGTCATGAGCGCGCTGTTCGAGCGGTGGACGGGGCTCGCCCTGCTCGACCCCGGACTGCTGCTCCTCGCCCTCCTCGTGCCCGTCGCGCTCTGGATCGCCGGGCGGCGAGGCGGGCCCGCGCTGTCGTTCGCGCCGCTCTCCCTCTTCGGCGGCTCGCACGCGCTGCCCGGTTCCTGGCGGACCCGGCTGCTGTTCCTCCCGCGCGCCTTGACGGCGCTCGGGCTCCTCCTGCTCGTCGTCGCGATCGCCCGCCCGGCGGCGCGGGAGCGGCTGCCGCTCGAAGCGGAGGGGATCGACATCCTCCTCTGCCTCGACACGTCCTCGTCGATGACGGCGAACGACATGGACCTGGCGACGCGGCGCACACGGCTGGCCCTCGCGCGCGACGCGGCCGTCCGCTTCGTGCGGGGGCGCGAGCACGACCGCACCGGCCTCCTCACCTTCACTCGCTACCCGGACGTCCGCTGTCCCCTCACCCTGGACCACGACGCGCTGGAGAGCATCCTCCAGGACGTACGCGCGGTCCGCGGCGAGGGCCCCGAGGACGCGACGGGCATCGGCACGGCCGTCGCGCGCGCGGCCCAGGTGCTGGACGGCAGCAGCGCCGCGTCGAAGGTCGTGGTCCTCCTGACGGACGGGGACGAGAACGTGGCGCAGGCCGGAGCCGAAGGGGAGATCGCGCCGACGCACGCAGCGCAGCTCTGCGAGAAGCTGGGCGTGAGGGTGTACGCCATCGTGGCGGGCACGGGCCGGCCGGATCCGGGCGGGACCTGGAGCAAGCCGGACCCGCAGGCGGTGCGGGAGATCGCGACTCGGACGGGCGGCGCGTTCCTCGAGGCGGAGGACGCCGGTGCCCTCGATCGCGTCTACGGGCAGATCGACGCGCTCGAGCGCACGTTCTTCGAGGAGCCGCGGACCGTGGTGCGCGACCGCTACCTGCCCTTCCTCGCAGCCGCGCTGGCCCTCGTCTTCCTGGGTGCCCTCCTCGCTGCGAGCGTGCTGGAGGTGCAGCCGTGAGCGTTGCCCGGCTCTTCCTCCTCCCCGAAGCGCTCCCGCTCCTGCTGCTGCCGCTCCTCGGGTGGCTGGCGCTCACGCTCCGGGACCGAGCGCGCGCCCGACGCCTGGCGAGGCGCGTCGGCCCCCGCGCGGCCGCGCTCGCCTGCGAGCGAAGCGGCCGCCGGCGCGCCGCGCGCCGGCTCGTGTTCGCGCTCGGGTTCTTCCTGGCCCTCGTCGCCGCCGTCGGGCCCGCGTTCGGAGGCGCGGCGCCCGACCTGGAGTGGCGCGGCGTCGACGTCGTGGTCTGTCTCGACGTGTCCCGCTCGATGTGGGCCGGCGACGTGAGCCCGAACCGCCTCGCGCGCGCGAAGCAGGAGATCCGTAAGCTCGCGGACCGGGCCTTGGGCGACCGGCTCGGCCTCGTCGT
>JAUXCH010000158.1 GCA_030618975.1 Planctomycetia bacterium | reverse complement strand
GCTCACCAAGCCGATCAGCACCGGCACCTCCACGACCCGCAGGTGGAGCCCGGCGGAGCGGGGCGCCGTGAGCTCGCGGTCGGCCGACATCCGGCCCAGGACCAGGGTGACGGCCGCCAGCCAGGAGAAGGGAAGGCTGTAGGAGAGGGCGACCGGCATGAGGTTCGGGAGGAGCTCCTTCATGATCGCGAGCCCCACGCCCGCCCCCGTGTGAAAGAGCTGGAGGGTCACGGCCGCGAACACGACCCCCGTGACCACGGAGAGGACTCCGAGGAAGGTGAAGATCAGCTCGCCGAGCAGCGCGCGCTGGAACTTCAGCAAGGATGCTCCTCCTCCGGGACCCGCGCCTACGATACGTCAGGACATGCGGTGGTCGGCAAGCGGGGCTCAGGCACTCCTCGAAGCGGCGGTACGGCGCTTCCGGGGGACGGTCTGGCCCGGCCCACCGGACGGGTTTCGCCTCCTCGGCGCGCCGCGCGCCATGCGCCTCGTGCTGGTCGGCACGCTCGACGGCCGCCGCGTGGTGGTCAAGTGGAGTCGGCCCGTGACCGCGACGGACCGTGTGGCGCGTGCGCTCAGGGGCGGCAAGGGGCCGCGCGAAGGCCGGATCCTCCGCACGCTCGCCGAGCGGCACGTCGCGGTGCCCGAGCCGCTCGGCTACACGGACGACGGCGTGGATCTGCTTCTCCTGGCGTGGATCCAGGACGCCGAGCCGCTCCCGGGGGCCGACACCGCGACGCACGCCCAGATCGAGGCGGTCGCGGGCCTGCTCGGCCGCGCCTTCGCCGCGGGACTGAGGCACCGCGACCTGCACGGAGGCAACCTGCTGCTGCGGGAGGGCGAGCCCGTCCTCCTCGATCTCGGCGGCGCCCGGTTGGCGCGTCACGACGGGGGCGCGGTGCGCGAGCTCGCGCGCCTCCAACACGGGCTCGCGGGAGGCATCTCGCGCGCGGGACGACTCCGGGCGCTGAAGATCTGGCTGCGGGAGGGCGCGGTCCCCGCGGTCCGGCTGGAGAACCTCGTCCGCCGCGTCGATCGAGAGGCGCGCCTCGTCACGCGCCGCTACCGCCGCGGCCGGGACCGGCGGGCGACACGCAGCGGACGGCACTACGAGGTCTTCGCGGTGCCCGGGGGCGGGTCGGGCGTGCGCCGCCTGGACACGCCCTCCTCCTGGCCCGGCGCCCTGCCCGCGTGGCTGGAAGTCGATCCGCCGGAGGCGTCACCGCTCAAGTCGGACGGACGCGTCCTCCGTACCCGGCTGCCGGGCCGAGCGGGGGACGTCGTGCTGAAGCGCTACGAGGCCGCCGCGGCGGGCCGGTTGCCCCGCGCCGTGCGCGCCTTCCGCAAGGCCGTGTGGCTCGAGCACCGCGGCATCGAGGCGCCCACGCCCCTGTTGGCGCTCTCGGGACCCGGCGGAGCGAGCCTCCTCGTCTCCGACCACGTGGACGGGGCGACGAACCTCCACACGCTGCTCCTGGAGGAGGGCCGGGCGCTCGCGCCGCGCGCGCGCGCCGCGTTGGCCGGGCAGCTTGGGAGGTTTCTCCGGAGGATGCACGACGCCGAGATCTCCCACCGGGACCTGAAGGCGCCGAACCTGCTGGTCACCGGGGAGCCGCTGCGGCTCGTGATCGCCGACGTCGACGGGGTGGGCCGCCGGCAGGTCGACTGGCGCCGCCGCGCGCGGGACCTCGCCCGCCTCGACGCCAGTGTCGACGCCCGCGCCACGGACCGAGCCCGGGTGCTCCGCGCCTACTGGGACGCGGGGCCGCGACCGCCCGTCGACCGGCGCGAGTTCACGCGCTGGATCGCGAAGCGCGCGGCCCGCAAGCGCGGCCCCTCCGGCCTCCCCCGCTGATCGGGGGCAGGTCGATGTCACGGGCGGCGCGAAAGGCGCGCAAAATCACCTGACCCCGAGTGTGACCCCGAGTGGTCAGCGGAGCTTGATCAGCTCGTCCTGCGCCTGCGTGACGAGATCGGGGATGCCGTAGGTGTCGGCCATCACCTGGAAGCGGGCGCGGGCCCTTCGCTTCTCGCCCCGGCGGGCCATCGCACGGGCAGCCGCCATGTCGAGGCTGAAGTCCTCGCGGGCGGCGAGATCGAGCCGCTTCTTGCGGTCGGTGGTCGTCTGCACCAACGTCCCGTGGAGGTCCTCCTGCAGCAGCACCTTCTGCGTCGCCTCGAGGTTCTCGTAGACCTGGATCGCGGCGCCGTAACGCTTCTCGACGACGAGGGCATCGGCCTTCGTCTTCGCCCGGGACAGGAGACCGTTGATGTCCGTGTCGGCGGAGGCGTACGTGCGCAGGATGTTCTGGAACGTCTCAAACGGCTCGCCGACGGCGCCGCCGAGGATCCGGCCGGCGTCCGTCGAGTCGCCGTAGCGTTCGAGAAACCCCTTGAGGAGCACGGCGATTTCCTCGTTGGGCAACGCGTTCATGGGCCGGAAGCCCCTCGTGCGGGTCTTGCGCGTGATCTCGTTCTTGAGGTACTCGGACGCCTCGTGGTCGAGCTGGCGCGCCTGCTCCAGGACGATGAACCCCTTCCACTTCACGATGTGCTCGTGGAGGCGCTGCCAGTTCTCGCCGCCGGGGTCGCCGTGCTTCTCCGCGTACCGGATGGCCGCGGCGTAGTCGTTGTCGGGCGGGCCGGCCATCTTGTCGGCCTTGAGAAAGACCTCCTTGTTGAGCGTGAGGCCCGTCCGCATGGCCAGGAACATGACGACGACGAGCAGGACGGCGCCGAGGCCGCAGACCAGGACGATCACGCTCGAGTCCAGGCCCTTCTTCTTGCGAACGGGGCGCCCGTCCTCCTCCGAGTCCTCGTAGTAGGCGTCGCCTTGCTCGCGTCCGCGACGGGGCGCCGCGCGCGCGCGCGCGGGTGCGGGTGCGGAGGCGCGCTGCGGGGCCGCAGGCCGGGCCGGCGCCGCGGGCCTCGGCGGGGCGGAACGGGCGACCGGCGGGGCGGGCTTCGCCGCAGGGGCGAACGCCGCCGGAGCGGCGGGCGCCGCCGTCGCGGGCGGGGGCTCGACGACCACTCCCTCCAGGTCGAGGCGCAGCACGGAGGCCCCGATGGTCACGGTGTCCCCCTGGGCCAGCCAGGCCTCGTTGCGGTAGCGCCCGTTGACACGGGTGCCGTTAAGGGTCTCGAGGTCGATGAGCTTCAGGCGGCCCTGCTCGTGGCGGATCAACGCGTGGTGCTTGCCCGCGCGCGGATCCCGGAGCTGGACCGCGTTCGCGGCTCCTCGCCCGATGGTCACCTCGTCCTCGAGGATCTCGTACACGGACGTCCTGCCGTCCTCGTCGATATAGAGCTTGGGCATCGCTACCTCGCCACGTACGCGCCAGGGGAATCCACCATCATCGGCGTCGGCGACCGGAATCGCCAGCCCTCTCGTCACCCTTGTCGGCGGAGGGCTCCTCGTCGGAGGGGGGGGGCTCGCTCTCGATCACCGGCCGACGGCCGCCTCCGGTCCCGAAGTTCTGCGTCCAGAGGCGCCCCGCCTGCCCCACGCCCTGGTCGTGCCACGGCGAGAGGATGTTGCGGTGGTGGCCGCTGGAGTGGACCCACTGGTTGTGGGCCCCCTCGGGGCTCGTCGACCCGTTCGCGATGTTCTCCGACGCCCCGCCGCCTTTGTAGCCCGCCTTCTGCATGCGGTCGAAGGGGCTGGTGCGCGGCTCGCCCGTCGCGGGATTGGCCGGGGCGGGGTGGGAGAAGAAACCCCGCTTCTGCATGTCCTGGCTGTGCAGCCGCGAAGACCGGACCAGCCGATCGTCGATCCGCACGGCGCGGAGCGGGACGAGCTTCTCGATGCGGCCCGCGTCGAGGATCTTCTCGACGGTGTCGTCGTCGATGGCCTCGTACGGCGCAGCGCCCGGCGTGACGGCGGCCGCGTAGCCGATCAGCATGCGGTAGTCGTTCGTGATGCGGGTCTGACGGCGCTCGGCCAGCGTCGCCTCGCGGTCCTGCTTGGGGTTGTAGACCTCCAGCACCCAGCGGTTGTAGGCGAACAGCTTGCGTTCCCGGTCGTTCCGGAAGTACTCGCGGACGGTGACGGGCTCGCCCGTCACGTACGTGACGTAGGGGGCGATCTCCTTCTCGAGCTCCGTGACGTCGGTCTCGAGACGCTTCAACTCCGCGAGCGCCTCGTCCCACTTGTCGAGGAGGCGCCCGAGGGGCCCCTTGCGGGTGATCTTGACCTTGTAGCCGTCGTCCCAGACCTCCCGGACGCGGGCGACGCGCTCGTCGATCTCCTGCTGGACCTGCGTGTACGTCTTGCTGCCCCGCTGGTACGGATACGGGTAGTGCTTCTCGTTGAAGATCGCGAGCACCGCGTGGCGCCGTCGCTTGTCGAGTTCCTCACGCAACGCCTTCAGCTTCCCGAGCTTCTTGAACGCGGGGGCCTTGAGCACCCTCGCGAGGATGCCGTGCGCCTCCTCCGTCAGGGCGACGACGCGATCCTGCTTCAGGCGCCGCTCGTACCCTTCCCGGTCGACGAGCTCGCCTTTGTAGACGCGGTAGCCGCCGGCGGGCGGCTCCGCCCGCCCGTAGAGGTGGCGCGCCACGAGGCGGCTGGCCTCGTCGATCCGCTCACCGTCCTCGAAGAGCGGAAGGAGAAAGGCGACGACCTGGTCCCCCCGGCTCAGGCTCGCTGCGAGGACGGCGAGGCCGAACCGCTGGTCGGAGGTGGGCTTCCTCGGCGTCAGCAGGGGCAGGAGGTCCTCGCGGGGGACGTCCGGCCAGGCCATGCGCTTGCCCCCCCCGGCCGTCTCGACCTCGACGCCCTTCGCGTCCGCAGCGCGCACGGTCGCCTTGCCCGTGGACAGCCTCGGCTTCGGTGGCTTCTCGGAGGCGGCGGCCACGCCCAGGGCGTCCACCAGGCCCGTGACGAGGCGGAGCTCCTGCGACCGGTCGATCCACTCGCGCTGGAGCGGGCCCGGGTCGGAGCCGTCGATCAGCTCCTTGAGCGCGACCAGCGCCTCGTTCCAGCGGCGCTCGTCGACCATCCGCTCGGCCACGGCGGCCTGGGCGAGGACCTCGTCGAGCACGGCGGGGGGCGTGCCGGTGTCGGTGCCGGTCCCGGTGCCGGCCGGGGTCGGGGTCGGGGCGCCGGGGGTCGGCCGCCTCTGCGTCCGCGTGAAGCGCAGCGCCTCCGCGACGCGCTCGCCCTGCGGCGTGCCCGCCAGACCGCGCCACGCGGCGGCGAGGGCGCGCCGGCGCTCCAGCGGATCCTCGATGGCGTCGGCCGCGGTGAGCGCATACTCCTGCAGGCCGTTGGCGGCCTCGATGGCCCGGTCCTCGGCCTCGCGGAGCCGGTCGAGCGCCTCGGGCGTCGGCGTCGGCCAGCTGTTCCGAAACGCCGTCAGCCGGCGCAGGGCGCCCGCGGGGTCACGCACGTCCACGAGCGTCTGCGCCGCGCGGATCGTGGCGTCGAGGGCGGCGGCCTCCGCGCCGGCGTGTCGGTGATCCAGGTTCTCGAGGGCGAGGCGCGCCTGGCGCGCCATGTCCACGTCGCCCGGCAGGCTGCGCTGGAGCTCGAGCAGGATGCCGCGCACCTCGCTCTCGGACAGCTCGTGGAGGCCGCTCGCCAGCGAGTTGAGCTCGCGCTCCCGTCGCACGCGCTCCGCCTCGAGGGCTCGGACGCCGGCGAGGTAGGCGATCAGCTTGTCCTTCTCCTCGGCGCCCGGGTGCTCGTCGAGGAAGATCTCGACTTCCTTGGCGAAGGCCTCGGCGTCGATGTCGCTGCGCTGGATCCGGTCGCGCAGGTCCTGCCGCTCCTCGGCCCGCTCCTTCGCGACCCGCGCCTTGGGGCCGAGCACGAGCTCGACTCCTCCGACGACGAGCAGCCCCACGACGAGGAGGACGAGGGCGCGGCTCATGGATCGAGCGTCGATGGGGCGCGTGACGACGGTGGGCGCTTCGTCCGGAGGCGGAAGCGGCGGAGGGGGAGGCGTGGGCGGAACGGGAAGGGGAATCGAGGGAACGGGTGCCTCCGGCTCGGCCTGCCCCCCGACCGCCTTGAAGCCGAGCGTCCCCCCCACCCGCGGCACGGGGTCCCCGCCCGCCCGGGATGCGGCCTCGGCCTCGGCCCCGGCCTTCGGATCCGGCTCCCGCTCGAGGAAGCGGATCCGGGTACCGCCCGCCACCAGGGTGTCGCCGAAGCTCAGGACGGCGCGCTGGACGCGCCGCTGCCCCACCCGGACACCCCGCGTGGAGCCCAGGTCCTGGACCATCCAACCGCCCTCGAGGGGAGCGAGGCGGAGGTGCCGGCCCGAGGCCTTCGGATCCTCGATTCTCAGGTCGCAGGTATCCGCCCGGCCGACGACGAGGGCGTCGGTCCCGAGCGTCCTGACGACGTCGGGACGGCCGGGGACGGAGACGACGAGTACGGGCATGGCGAGCTCCTCGGCCCCGCTCCTCACAAGCCGCGTGCCCGGCGAGCCGTGGCGGCCGGATGACGCAACCCACGCGGAGGCAGGGTGTTGTGGAATTCCGCCGATTCCGCCAGGGGTGCGGCCGCGCACGGGTGGAAAGCGGGCCTACCGTTTCAGGTCGATGCCGTACGCCCCGATCTTCGAGTCGAGGGTCGGCCGGCTGATGCCCAGGAGCCTCGCGGCCGCCGCCTTGCGGCCCTCCGACCGCCGCAGGGCCTCGCGAATCACGCGGGCCTCGAGATCCGCGGTGACCTCCTTGACCATCTCCTTGAGCGGCTTCTCGCCGAGGCCCTCGACCGGCTCGGGCACGGCGGCGCGGCGGCTCACGGCGGAGCTGAGGACGAGGGGCACCACGACCCTGTCCGACAGGGCCGACGCACGGTAGACCTCGTTGCGCAGCTCGCGCACGTTGCCGGGCCAGTCGTGCGCCATCAGCACGTCCATCGCGTCCTGGCTCACGGTGCGCGGCTCGGTGCCGTTGGCGGCGGCGAACTCCTCCAGGAAGCGCTGGACGAGGAGGGGAACGTCCTCGCGTCGGTCCCTGAGCGGCGGCAGGTCCACCGTGATGACGTTGAGCCGGTAGTACAGGTCCTCGCGGAAGCGGCCCGCCTTGCAGAGTGCCAGCAGGTCCTGGTTGCTCGCGGCCAGGATGCGCACGTCGACCCGCACCGTGCGGCTCGCCCCCACGGGGCGGACCTCGCCCTCCTGCAGGACGCGCAGGAGCTTCTTCTGCATGCTGAGATCCATGTCCCCGATCTCGTCGAGGAACAGGGTGCCGCCGTTGGCGACCTCGAAGAGGCCCTTCTTGTTCGCCACGGCGCCGGTGAATGCGCCCTTCCGGTAGCCGAAGAGCTCGCTCTCGAGGAGGGTCTCGGGGATGGCGGCACAGTTCTCGCCGACGAACGGCCGCGTACCGCGGGGGCCGTTGAAGTGCAGGGCCCGGGCGACGAGCTCCTTGCCGGTCCCGCTCTCGCCTTGGATGAGCACGGGGACCTCGCTCTCGGTGACCTTGTCGAGGAGCAGGAACAGCTCGCGCATGCGCCGGCTCTTGCCGATGATCTTGTCGTAGGAGTACCGAAGCGGCGCGTCGATCTGCTCGCGCCGCACGTGCTCCTTCACCTCCTGCAGCTCGGCGCTCGTCCTCGCAACGCGCTCGGAGAGGATCCGGTTCAGCTCCTCCACCTCGATCTTGGTCTCGGTCAGCTCTTCGAGCCTGCGCACGTTCTCCTCGTGCAGCTCGGCGTTCTGCAGGGCGATCGCGGTCTGGTCCGCGAACATCTGGATCAAGGGCAACTGCTCCTCGTCGAAGACGCCGCGCTCGAACCGGTTGTCCAGGTAGATGATGCCGACGGGACCCTCGCGACCGCGCACGGGGACGGTCAGGATGGACCTGAGGCGCATGCCCATGATGCTGTCCGTCCCGCGCAGGGCGTCGTCCTCGCCTGCGTCGTAGACCACCATGGGGCCGCCGGTCTCGAGCGTCCGCCGCGTGATGGTCCGGCTGACCTTCGCCAAGGCGTCCTTCACGCCCTCCTGGTCGAAGTTGCGGGCCGCCACGATCTGCTTCTCGTCGAGGCTCTCCCCCGCGAGGATGAAGAAACCGCGTTCGGCGCCGGTGAACTCGATGAGGGCGTCGACGATCCCGTCGAAGATTGCCTGCGAGCTCCGCTCCTCGATCATCGAGGCGATGACCCCCTGGAGGCGGGCAGCGGCCTCCACCTCGTCGCTCTGGGCGAGCGCGCCCCCGACGCCCCGTTCGGTCGCCGTCCGCGCGAAGCTGCGCGCTGCGCGCCTCACACCCATGGCGCCGTAGCGCTCGTGGACCTCGACGACGAGGTGCTCCACCTGGGTCAGCATCTGGCGATCCTCGTCGCTCTCGTGGAACTCGAGCCAGGACCGCCCCAGGTGGATGCGATCGCCCTCCTCGAGCAGGCGCTGCTTCACGAGGGCGTCGCCCACGTACGTGCCGTTGCGGCTGTCGAGATCGACGACCTTCCAGCCGGCACCGGTGGGCTCGACGCGGCAGTGCTCCGCGGAGAGGCTCCGGTCCGCCAGGCGCAGGCCCACGGTCGCGCTGCGGCCGACGACGACGCCGACGCTCTCGAGCGGCACCCTCTGGGGCTCCCCGCCGTCGGCGGCGACGAGCAACCAGGCCGTCGGGTTCTTCGTAGGCTTCACGGCAATCGCTCCAGGCGGGCGTGGGCGAGAAGCAGCTGCTTGCGTCCGTGCGCGTCGAAGTCGACGGTGACGCGCACCTGCGCGCCGGAGCCCTGGCAATCGGCCAGCCGCCCCTCGCCGAAGTACGGGTGCAGGACGCGGTCGCCGGGCGCCAACGCGCCGCCCACGTCGCGCACGGTGTCGGTCGGATCCGGACCGGGTCCCGCGTCGATCTCGTCGAAGAG